>JBJLEC010000008.1:0-33610 GCA_045566115.1 Candidatus Pelagibacter sp.
GTTGCTTTTTTTGGCTCTCAAGTTACTAAAAATTTAATTAATTTACTTAATGCTCTAGGTGAACAAGGAATTGCTGCACTAATTATAGTTTTTGCAGTAATTTTTGCGTATAGAAAAATATTAAAGTAAATTAGCTTTAATATCCACATGCAACTTAAAAGAGTCTTAATTTAAATTAACGAATCTTATATAATAGTATCTGAGGTAGTGGAGGGAGACTGAAACTACCTCGACTTATCTGAAATAGTAATAATAGTATTTTCTTAACTTTGTATAGTATTTAGAGTTTCTATAATTTTTGAAAAAAAATTGAAAATAGTTTTTCGATTGATTTGCAAAAAGATCATAAAAATATTCAATACCCATCCTTTTTGCGTATTCTTTCTCATAAGCTAACAAATCATTTTTAGAATAAGCCAATCCATTATCACCATATTTGCAAACAATTTCATTAAAATTTATTTCTGGATCATAGAGATTTTTTAAATTATGTAGTTTTGTTTTCATAAAATTTCCAATTAGCAGATCATCAAAAATGTTATATTTACATGCTTCAATTAAACTATTCCTAGGTAATTCAAAAGAAATACCCTTGTCTGCAGGGCCATTCATTTTAATGTTAAAATCTTTTTTGCCAATGTTAAAATTAACAAAACCAATTTTATTTTGAAGTTCTTCAAATTTTTCAAAATAATCACTCACAATTTTTTTATCTTCAATTTCTAAAACATCGTTCCAGTTATCTTTAAATTCTGAGGATTTTTTTATATTTAAGGAATTTTTTTTTAAATCAAGATTTCTAATGTCATTAGTGTTCTCAGAATTTATGAAAGAAAATGGTTCTATAAAAGTAATGTCATTATGAATACCATTCTTATATTCTTTCATAGGAGTTACATATTTATTTGCCCAAATAGAATCTTCCCTCTGATATTCATGAAAAGAGCTAAATGGTATTACATAATTTGCAGTTAATAATTTTGCGATCAACGATAAGTAATCACCTACAGGATGTTTTTTTGCTGCTAATGGTTCAATGAAGTTATCATCCTTATCGTAAAAATTTATCATGTCTGCATCCCCCCAGCCACTTATTGACAAAAGAAATTTTCTTTTAAAATTTTTAATTACTTTTTTTATAAATCTATAGCTCATTGGGCCCGCATCATTCAAATTGATAAAGATGTCATCTTTAATTTTAATAAGTAAGATTGTATCTTGTATTTTTGTGCTAATACTCATAACGGAAACATTTTTTGATAAATTGATCCAAGACCTTTCTTTTAAGACCAATACATCAAAGCCTTGAGCTTTAAGATCTTTAAAAATTCTTTTACCAACGTGATCCCCTAATATGATTTTGTTTTTTTTAAATTTGTGAATTGAGTCGGGATTTAAATGATCAGGATGACCGTGGGAAAAAAAAATATATTTTGATGATAAAATATCTTGATAAATATTTTCTGGAATATCATATGGCAAATACCAGCTTCCAAAATAAGCGTAGTGATCAGAGCCCAGCCATGGATCAGTAGATAATATGGGCTTATCATCATATGCTATAACTGTTGCGTTACCAATTGTTTGAGCGCCAATCATAGTCTATAAAATTGTGACACAAGCTTGTCGTGTTCCAAAGGCAATGTATTTAAATTTATCTTCAGCGAATTCTTCTTTAAAAGCTCTATACTCATATTTTTCCCAATTCGGAAAACCATAAAATTCATCAAAAAGAATAATAGTCCCTCGTTGTAAAATATTTTTCATCCTTTTCAAAGCAAAAGAAGTAGACTCATAGGTATCTAAATCAAAATGAACAAAAGCTATTTTTTTTTTATTTTTTGATAAAAATTCTTCTAAAGTTTCTTCCACCCATCCATCTATCAATGTAGCATTTTTTTCAGTTTTAGGTTTTTTGCCTTTCAAATTAAAAGTTCCAGTTGGATTATATTCTTCCGTCATCCATTCATCTTTAAGCCCTTTAAAAGAGTCAAAACCGTATATTTGTGCTTCGATCTTCTTTAAACTTTTTGCAAAGAGAGCTAATGAATCTCCTTTAAAAACACCAAATTCAAGAAATAAGTTTTCGTTATCAAATTTTTTTATTGCTTCATTAATAGCAAAAGATCTTATTGAGTTATCATCAGAAAACACATAAGCATCCTTGAAATAGCTTTTAAAGTTTTCATAACTATTTTTTGCAACATCCTCAAAATATAAATCAGCAGGAGAAGATGGGTGAATTTTAATTTTTAGTCTATTATTATAAAAAATTATTAATTTGTTTAATATTCCTAAAATAAAGTTTTTTATCATTTTATCCTTTTAATATTTTTTAGTTTTAATTTTGCAGTTTTTTTAATTAATTTTAAAGTTTTAGCTGTATTCATAATAATCGTTTTTTTTAACAGGCCCATAAGCATGAATAAGTAAATTTTTAGATAATGCAACAGCCACGTGGCCTTTCCAGTAAAAAATGTCATTTTTTTTAATATTTTTAATATTTACGTTTTTTTTAAAGAATTTGACTTGATCTTTTGCGTCACGTGGGCAAAAAATGTTATTAAAGTTTAAACAAACCTGAACCAAGCCAGAGCAATCAATACCTTTAAATGACTTCCCGCCCCATTTATATTTTACATTATTAAAGAGTGTAATCCTTTTAAAAATATTTTTTTCTTTATATTTGATCTGTTTAACATCTTCTTTTTTAATCCAGCCTTCTTTAAATTTAAAAAAAGTAAATTTTTTTTCTATAACTTTAATTTTTGAGCCAAATGTAAGTATTTTTTTCCTTTTTAGATTATTAGGAGATTTATAAACGATTGCTTTTAATTTACATACTTTATGCGACGATTTAAAATAATTTTTAAAATTATTATTTTTAATATAGCCTTTGTAATTATCTTCTTTAATTTTTATCTTAATCCATTTTGTTGTTTTTAAAATAATAGAAAAACTTTCTCCATAAATCATTTCTGTAACGATTTCAGATCTAACAGAAGGCTTCTTATAAAGGTTTATAACTGAAAAAGTATTAGTGTAGTATTTAGTCATTCAATTTAAGTTTATCCTTTATCACAAATAAAAATACAAGAGATGGAATTACCATTACTGCCGTAAGTATAAAAAATATACTCCAGTCACCATTTAACCAGTCCACTAAAGCTCCTGATGATGATGCAAGAGTTGTTCTTCCGGCGGTTCCTATTGATGCAAGTAAGGCATATTGAGTGGCAGTATACGTTCTGTCAACAAGCATTGAAATAAATGCAACAAAAGCAACTGTCGCAAATGCTGCAGCCATATCATCAAATATGACTGCTATTGCAAATAGAATTTCAGATTTTCCTGACCAGGCTAAAACAGAAAATAGTAAATTCGTGGAGGCCATTAAAATTCCAGAGACAAACATAGCCTTAATTACTCCAGACCTAATTGCAAACAGTCCTCCAAGAAGAGTAAAAATTACAGTAGTGACCCATCCAAGACCTTTAGAATACAGCGCAATATCTGATTTAGTAAACCCGATTTCCTTGTAAAAGATAACCGACATTCTTCCTAAAAATGCTTCACCAATTTTAAAAAGAAAAATAAATGCTAGTATTGCTAACGCAATATTGAAGCCGTTTTTTTTAAAAAAGCTAGATATAGGCCCAACCACTGTTCCTGTAATCCAAGCAGCAGATCTTGTAATTATATTTGAAGTACCTAGTTTTTGTTCAATAAGTTTGTCAGTTTGTTCTTGAGAGGAACTTCTTTCATTTGATTGAGGCTCATTTATAAACATTAACCCAATATTGCAGCCTATAATTATAATACCTAAAATTAAAAAAGTAATTTGCCAGTAATTATCAAATCCTATTTTTTGAAAAAACTCTGCAGCATTAAGAGCAACTACGCCGCCTAATTTATATCCAGTCCACCATCCTACTACTGCCATTGCTGCACCCGCTTGCATTGATTTACCTTCTTTTTCACCAATTTGTTCAATTCTAAGAGCATCAACAGTTATATCTTGAGTTGCAGAAGCAATAGCAATTATTAAACCTATACTAATTACCAACGCTAAATTTGTAGTAGGATTTATTAAGCTCCAACAAACTAAACAAATTAAAATAATAGCTTGCATTAGAACAATCCAACCACGCCTATGGCCGATTTTATTTGTTAACCAAGGAATTCTTACTCTGTCTATAATTGGGGCCCAAAGATAATTAAAGGCATAAACAGCAAATATTAATCCTGCCCAGCCAATTGTGCTACGACTTAGTCCGTCTTCTTTTAGCCAAAGACTTAGGCTGCTTCCAATTATAACCCAAGGGAAGCCACTTATAGCTCCAAGCAATAGAATTTTAATCATTCTTCGATCGAAATAAACTGAGAATGTTTCTGCTAAGGATTGTTTTTTATATATTTGCATAATTTAGTTTCTCCAAAAAGATGGAAAAAATAGAACTAATACTGCAAATAATTCTAGTCTTCCAAGCAACATGCCAGCTGATAAAATCCATTTAGATAAATCTGGTATACTTTTATAATTTCCATTTGGACCAATAATCTCTCCAAGCCCAGGACCAACATTTGAAATAGAACTTGCTGCACCAGAAATCGAAGTAATAAAATCTAAACCGCTTATTGATAGTAGCATAGCTATTATTAGAAAAATAAATAAAAAAGTAAAAATGAATATAATTACAGAATTAATAAAACTGTTTGATATTTTTTGATTATTATATTTGGTAATTATTACGCTATTAGGATAAATTAATTTTTTAATTTGATCTTTTAAAAAAATAAGTAACATTTGAAGCCTAAAAATTTTAATTCCACAAGCCGTTGAACCTGCACACCCACCAATAAACATTAAAAATAAGAAAAAAACCAAAGAGAATTTTCCCCATAACCCAAAATCGTCAGTCACATACCCTGTTCCTGATAATATCGAAATAACATTAAAAGAAGAAATTCTAATTTTATCAACTAAACTACTTTCGAAATTGATAAATAATAAATACATAAACATTACTACTATTGAAATAGTTAATAAATAAATTAACCCCCTAATTTGAACATCGCTAAAAAAAATTTTTCTATTTCCTTGCGAAAATTTTAAATATGAAATGAATGGAATACTACCAAGAATAATAAATATACTTGCAATTATTTCTATAGAAGAATTTTTAAAAAATCCTATAGAGTCGTTGTGTGTTGAGAATCCCCCAGTAGCTATAGTAGTCATTGCATGACAAACGCTATCAAAAATTGTCATACCGAATAGCCAATAAAATAAACCACAAAAAAAAGTCAATGCTATATAGGTAGTAATTATTATAGCAGCTACCTCAATAGTACGTGGCAGTATTTTCTCAGTAGTGTCTGGCCCTTCCATCTTAAAAAGTTGCATACCACCGACTTTTAATAATGGTAAAATTGTAATTGCCATAACTACGATTCCGATCCCACCTAGCCACTGCATGATCGCTCTCCACAATAGAATACTTTTAGGACTGTTATCTAAATCTGATATAATTGTTGCACCAGTAGTTGTAATTCCTGACATACTTTCAAAAAATGCCTCACTTAAAGTAAATTCACTTGCTGAAAGTAAAAAAGGCAAGCTTCCAAAAACGGCAACCATGAGCCATGCTAGAGTAGAGAAAAGAAATGTTTGTCTTAAATTTAACTTAAATTCTTTTTCTAAATTAGCTAGAACAAATAATATTCCAATAAAAATTGTCACAAAGGAGGACGAAATGAAACTATGACTATTTTCTTCATGTATTACTTGCAAAGAATATGGTGCCAGCATTGAAGCGCCAAGCACAATCAGCAATATACCGATTAAAAAAAAAAACCGTTTTGTTAGTTGCCATAAAAAGTGAGATTATTTAAATTGATTCAAAATTCAACTTAATATCATGCTATTATATCTGTATTTTACACATAAAATTTAATAAACCATAACTATGCTTGATAAAGACTTAATACAATCAACCTCTTCTTGGCCTTTTGTAGAAGTAAGAAAACTTCTAAAAGATAGAAAAGAGATAATTAGCAAGAAGGATAAGATAACTTTTCAAACAGGTTATGGACCAAGTGGATTGCCTCACATAGGTACCTTCGGTGAAGTTGCAAGAACAACGATGATGATAAATGCACTTAACCATATTCAAAAAACTAATCACGAATTAATTACATTTTCAGATGATATGGATGGGCTTAGAAAAGTCCCTGACAATATACCTAATGATAAGGTTTTAAAAGATAATCTAGGAAAACCTCTTACCGACATTCCAGACCCATTCAAGAAATTTAAAAGTTTTGGTGAGCACAATAATGAAATGTTAAAAGAATTTCTAAATAAATTTAATTTTAAATTTATCTTCAAAAGTTCAACTGAAAATTACAAGAGTGGTGTTTTTAATAATTCTTTATTGAGAGTTTTAGAAAAATACGAAGAAATTATGAATATTATTCTTCCTACCTTGAGAGAAGAACGTAGAAAAACCTATTGTCCTTTTTTACCACTATGTCCAAAAACAGGAAAAGTTTTAGAGATACCATTAATAGAAATGGATAAAAAAACAGGAAAAGTAGTTTTCGATAACGGTAGTGAAAAAATAGAAACAAAAATTTTAGACGGAAACTGTAAATTACAATGGAAAGTTGACTGGGCTATGAGGTGGTTTACTTTTGATGTTGATTTTGAGATGTATGGAAAAGATTTAACTGAAAGTGCAATATTATCTAATAAAATTTGTAGATCGTTAGGTAAAACCCCTCCCAATGGATTTGCTTACGAATTATTTTTAGACGAGAAGGGTGAAAAAATATCAAAATCAAAAGGAAATGGAATTTCAATTGAGCAATGGCTTAGGTATGCTTCACCAGAAAGCTTATCGCTTTATATGTATCCAAATCCAAAAAGAGCAAAAAAACTTTATTCGGAAGTTGTTCCAAAAACAGTCGATGAGTATTTATCTTTTATTGAAAAGTTTCCTGATCAAAAAGATAAAGACCAAATTTTAAATCCAGCATGGCATGTTCACAACGGTAAACCTCCTAAAGAAAAAATAGTTATGCCTTTTTCAATGTTATTAAATTTAGTTGGATCAAGTAATGCAGACAATAAAGAAATTTTATGGAAATTTATAAATAAATTTCACAAAGAAATAAAACCCAGTGAATATCCTATTTTAGATGGATTGACTGAGTATGCTATTAATTATTTTAAAGATAAGGTTGAGCCGAACAAAAAATTTAAAAAACCAAATTCTGAAGAAAAAAAGGCTTTAGAAAATTTAGTTCTTAAACTAAAAGAAATTGATCAGTCTTTAAAACCTGAAGAGATCCAAACTTTTGTATATTCGATTGGAAAAGAAAATGGATACGAAAAAAACTTAAGAGATTGGTTCAAACTTATTTATGAAGTTGTCTTTGGAGAAGAAAATGGTCCAAGAATGGGTTATTTCATAAGTTTCTTTGGACTTAATGAAACAATTGAATTAATTAATGAAAAGATAAAATAAATAATGTTTTCTATTTTAAGACCTTACATATTTTCATTAGATCCAGAAGTAGCTCACGATTTAGCAATTAAATCACTAAAAGCAAATTTTTTACCTAAAAGCTTTTTTGATGTTGCCGAAGAGGAAATGTTAAAAACAAAATTATTTAATCAGAAGTTACCTAATCCTATTGGCCTAGCTGCCGGTTTTGATAAAAGCGCTGAAGTTTACAATTCTTTATTTAAGTTTGGATTTGGTTTTATTGAAGTGGGGACGGTAACACCTAAAAGACAACTAGGTAACCCTAAACCTAGAATATTTAGACTAGAGAAGGATCAAGCATTAATTAATAGATTAGGCTTTAATAATCATGGTTCAGAAATTATCTTTAAAAGAATTTCTGAAAATCAGCCAGACGGTTTTTTAGGAATAAATATTGGCCCAAATAAAGATACAAAAAATAAAGAAGAAGATTATTTTTTATGCCTATCAAGACTCTCAACGGATGCTGGCTATATAACAATTAATATTTCTTCACCAAATACTGAAGGATTAAGAAATTTTCACAATCAAGAAGAAATGAAGAGATTATTAGTTGGATTAAATAAGATTAAAAAAGAAAAAAAAATTGAACAACCGATAGCAATTAAAATTTCTCCTGATATTGGTGAAGATGATATTGGACGAATAGTCGAATTAGTTAAAAACCAGAAGATACAGGGTATAATCGTATCTAACACGACAGACGACAACCGAGAAAATTTATCAGATATAAAAAAAAATGAAGCTGGCGGATTATCAGGCCAACCATTAAAAGATATTTCAACAGATTTAATAAAAAAATTTTATAAAGAAACTAAGGGTGAAATTCAAATTATTGGAGTAGGCGGGGTCGATTCTGGTCAAAGCGCTTTTGAAAAAATAACAGCAGGTGCTGATGCGGTACAACTATACACTGGCATGGTTTATAAGGGACCCGGCATTGTTAAAGAGATTAAGAAAGATTTAATAACAATTTTGAAAAAAGAAAATCTCAAAAATGTAAGTGATGCAGTTGGAATTAACGCTTGACCCCAATGTCTACAAGAATTATATAACACCAGGAAAAAATTATGTCTAAAAGATGCGAATTAACAGGAATATCACCCTTAAAAGGTCACAACGTTAGCCACGCTAAGAATAAAACTAAAAGAAGATTCTTGCCTAACCTAAAAAAAGTAATTTTTAGAAGTGATATTTTAAAGAAAGATATTAAACTTAATGTAGCTAACGCTGCTGTGAGAACAGTAGATTTCAAAGGTGGTTTAGATAAGTTTCTTAAGTCTGCGAAAAAAATTAAACTATCTCAAAAAGTAAAAAAACTAAAAGCATCTATTTCAGCCAAATCTTAATTACAAGATTAATTAATGTCATTATTTTATAAACTATCCATAACAATGGGTTTGCTTGTTATAGCCTCAAACTATTTAGTACAATTTCCAGTTAAATATTTTAATCTAGAACAAGTTCTTACTTACGGTGCATTCACTTACCCTATCACATTTTTTATTACTGATTTATCTAACCGTGCATATGGAAAGATTGTTGCTAGGAAAGTTGTCTATATTGGATTTATTATTGGAATACTCTTGACTTTATTTATATCAACAAATTTTTCAGATATTATTTCAATTCGTATAGCCATAGGTTCAGGACTAGCTTTCTTTATTGCTCACAACATTGATATCAAAATTTTTGACTCATTACGAAAACTACATTGGTCAGTAGCACCTCTCTCATCATCAGTAGCTGGATCGATAATTGATACTTTTTTATTTTTTTCGATAGCTTTTTATGGCACAGAAGTTCCATGGATAACTTTAGCTCTAGGTGACTTAATGGTAAAATTAGTGATCGCCCTATTAATGTTGATTCCTTTTAGATTTTTGATTAAAAGCATAAAGGATTTTACCCAAGAAACTTCAAATTAGATTTAACTATGAAAAAAGTTTTAGGAATTATTGTTTTAAGTTTATGTTTGAATAGCAACTCTTATGCTAAAATAAAATCAAATGACATCACTTTTCCTGGAAAATATTACACTAAAGAAATAAAGACTTGTTCAGCAATTCCTAAAGATAAATCATTTAGCAATCAATCGGCTATCGATACTGTAAAAGGTGTAGTTGGATTTGACTGGTCGAAATATCATACAGAAAATAGTAATTCTATTTTGGTAGAGCATACAGCTATAACTACGCCTATCAAAGTTATGATTGCAGCAACACACCTTGCTGTGGGAAATAAAAATCAAGCTAATATTAATTTAGCTAAAAATTTATTACTAGAAATAGCAAAAGCAAATACCTTACATAATTCTATTGGTTATGAGGAATTGAAAACAAAACCAAAGTGCTGGGAAAATAATGACCCAAAAGCCCCTTGCTGGTACCATGAATTTGAATTTGCTGGACAATGGTTTGGAAATTATATGATCAGTGCAATAATGCTTAAATCTGAATTAGATAAAGAAGAGTTTAAGGTCGTTAATAAATACATTAAAAAAATGTACAAAAAATTCTTAAAGCCAATACAATTTAAGAAAAATGACAAAGGGTTTTATGCAATGGCTAATGGTGGATTATCAACATTAATTTATGCATCTTGGACAGATGATAAAAAACTTGCTGCAAAAGAAATTAATCATACCTTTAAAGAAATAGATAAGCTTTTTTATGACGATGGGTACATTAATGATAATTCTTTCAGAGGTTTAAGAGGACAATGGTATCACTCATATGGAGTTGATATCGCTTTAGGATATATTTATATTGCTAAATTATGGGGAGCTACAGTTCCACAAAATATACAAGACAAACTAGTCAATTCAGCTAAAGTAGTAAATTTAGCTATCACTGATCCTAAAAAGTTTTTAGAAAGAAAAAACCCTAATGGTTTAGCAAGAAACAGGATTACAGATCCGAAAAAAGCCACGCCTCATACTCATCAAATGGCTATAGCTATAGATACACTTATGGAAATAGTCACTGGTGTTAAATTGGAACACGATCCAATATATTTGCAAAAAAGAAAAATGCATACACCGGACGGAATAGACGATTTAATTGGGTTTAATCCTAATTGTATTTAATTAATGAAGAGTTTTTTTACTTTTTTCGACAAAAAGATCAGTTAATTGATTAATCATAACATCCCCTAAATCTTGAACATCAGTGATTTTAACTGCTTGATTATAGTATCTAGTAACGTCATGACCAATCCCTATTGCTAGTAATTCAATATTTGTTTTATTTTCAATCCACTTAACAGTTTTCTTTAAATTTGATTCTAGGAAATCACTAGTGTTTGTTGAAAGAGTAGAGTCATCAACAGGAGCACCATCAGAAATAACCATTAGTATTTTTCTATCTTCTTTTCTTCTGTTCATTTTATTGTAAGCCCATTTAAGCGCCTCTCCATCAATGTTTTCTTTTAGCAACCCTTCTTTAAGCATTAGACCCATATTATTTTTTGCTTGTCTCCAAGGAGTATCAGCTGATTTATAAATAATATGTCTAAGATCATTTAATCTTCCAGGTAAAGTTGGTTTTTCATTCTTCATCCATTTTTCTCTAGATAAACCACCTTTCCAATGTTTAGTTGTAAAACCAAGAATTTCTACTTTCACTGCACATCTTTCTAAAGTTCTTGAGAGAATATCTGCACAGATAGCTGCTACTGAAATTGGCTTTCCTCTCATGGAGCCTGAGTTATCAATTAAAATTGTTACAAGAGTATCTTTAAATTCAATATCTTTTTCTTTCTTAAACGTTAAAGAATTAAAAGGATCCATAATTATTCTTGGAAGTTTTGATGTATCTAATAAACCTTCTTCAAGGTCAAAATTCCAAGATCTATTTTGTTTTGCTAGTAATTTTCTTTGTAATTTATTTGCTAGTTTTGAGATGAAATTTTTTAGCTGTAGTAACTGTTGATCTAAATTTTTTCTTAATCTTGTTAACTCTTCATCATTTTCAAGATCTTCTGCTTTAATTATTTCATCAAATTCTTCCGTATAAGTTTTGTAATTAATATCCCCCAGATTGCTTCTGCCTTTCTTTTTTAAATCTGGCTGAGAACTATCCTCGATTTCTATTTCTTCTTCAGCTTGATCTGATTCTTTGGCTTCATTTTCAAGATCTGGCATACCTGAGTCTATGGACATCTCTTCTTGCTTGTCTTGCTTTTCTTTTGCTTGCTTATCTTGGTTATCTGGTTTGTTTTGTTTGTCGTCGTTATTTTTATCTTCTTCCTTTTTTTCTTCTTCATCAAGATTTTCATCTAAATTCATATTTGAAATCAATTCAGAGATTAGAGAATTAAATTTTTTTTGGTCCAAAGTAGCTTCATTTAATTGACTAATTTTATCTTTGAATTTTTCATTTAAATCTTTCTTATATGATTTTAATTTTTTATCAATTTGACTATCATTTTTAAAATCTAGAAATTTTGTTCTTAGATAATTCTCAAAAGACTCGATAATTTTATCTTCACTGCTTTTTAAATCTAGACCAGAAAGTCTCTCTTGATAAAATTTTTCAATATTGTTTTTAACACCTTTGAAATAACTAGTTCCTATTTTTTCACATCTTATCTTTTCTGAAATTTTGTAAAGTCTTTTAGAGATATTTCCAACAGGCTCGTGCTCTTTAAATGTTTTATCATCTGAAAATCTAAAATTAAGCGATTTAGAGTCAGCCATGGCTCTGATTTGATCAAAGTTTAATTTATTATTTATTTGACTTAATTCAGGTAATTTAATTGAATTTTTTTCAGATTTTGGTGTTTGATTTCCAAAAGAAACTTCTATTTTTTCAGAATTTGAAATTGATCTAACCGTTGAACTAATGGCGGTTTTAAAATCCTCTAATTTTTCTTTTTTATTTTCCACTTTATAAAGTGATATTTATGGATGACTCAGGTAAGTCTTCACCAAAACATCTTTGGTAGTATTCAGATATTATTTTTTTTTCTAATTCATCACATTTATTTAGAAAAGTTATTCTAAAAGCATAACCTTGGTCTTTAAAAATACCAGTATTTTCTGCCCAGTGCAGAACAGTACGCGGACTCATCACAGTAGAAATATCTCCATTAATAAATCCTTTTCTAGTAAGATCAGCTACCTTAATCATATTTGATAATAATTCTTTTCCGTCTTTATTATTTAAGCTTTTATTTTTTGCCAAAACAATCTCTAACTCTTTATCAAATGGAAGATAATTTAAAGTAGAAACAATATTCCATCTGTCCATTTGTCCTTGGTTTATTTGCTGTGTGCCATGGTAAAGACCAGTTGTGTCTCCTAAGCCAACAGTATTTGTAGTTGCGAAAATTCTAAAAAAATCATGTTGTTCTAGAACTTTATTTTTATCTAAAAGAGTAAAATTACCTTCACTCTCTAAAACTCTTTGAATAACAAACATTACATCTGGTCTTCCTGCATCATATTCATCAAAAACTAAAGCCACAGGGTTTTGGATTGACCAGGGTAGAATACCTTCTTTAAATTCTGTGATCTGTTTTCCATCTTTCAGAACAATCGCATCTTTTCCAATCAAATCAATTCTACTAATGTGACTATCAAGGTTAACTCTTATGCAAGGCCAGTTTAATCTTGCTGCAACTTGTTCTATGTGAGTGGACTTCCCAGTTCCATGATAGCCTTGAATAAGAACTCTTTTATTAAAAGAGAATCCAGCCAAAATTGCTAAAGTTGTATCCTTATCAAATTTATAATCTGTATCTATTTTTGGAACATATTCGTTTTTTTTAGAAAATGCCCCAACTTGCATATCGCTTTCAAATCCAAAAGTTTGTTTAACGGATAATTTGATGTCTGGTTTTTGTAAAAATTGTTGCGTAGTCATTTTTTTCCTAAAGTTTTTTTAAGTTGACTGTAAGCGAGAGTAATCATTTTTAACTTATCTTCGAATTTTTTATTTCCTTGATTTTTATCAGGATGATATTTTTTTACAAGTTCTTTGAATTTTGAATGAATTTGCTCCCATTTTACTTCATTATTTAATTCTAAAACCTGTAGAGCATCTTTATCCTGTTGAGAAATTTTTGTTTTTTTAAAATCTCTGAAATTAGAACTTTTAAAAATATTAAGTTTATCATCTAAGGCGTTATTCCATAAAATATTAAAAAAATTATCCGAAGATCCAAATGTTTTAGTAGATTTGTGCCATGTTAAATCTGATTTTATAAAAAATTCTATTTCTTGATCATTCATATTTTCAAAGTAGTTCCAACTTTTATTAAATATTTTGATATGGTTTAGACAAAGTAATCTATATTTTTTACTATTATCTTTTTCAATCGGGGCTTTATAAGCTCCGGTTTCCTTACAATTTTCCCAATCACAAATAATTTTCATTGGTTAGTTCTATATAGTAAAATGATATTAATGAATAATTATTTAGATGAAGTTAAATCAAAATTAAAGAAGCAAATTGAAATTGAAGAGCTCATTATTGTTGATAATTCTTATAAACATAAGAGCCACAAATTTTTCTCTCCTGAGAAGTTTCATCTACATTTAAAAATAAAATCTTTCTATTTAAAATCAATTTCACGGATTAATGCTCAAAAACTTATAATGAAAATTTTAAAAGAAGATTTAAAAAGTAAAATTCATGCATTAGAAATTACTATTGAGAGATAGATTTACTTAACAGTTTTAAACCACTTAAAGAAATTTTATTTTTATTTGGCAATGAAGTTTTACCTATTTTTTCTACCAAGATAAAATTAATCTTATCATCGTTATTTTTTTTATCGTTTTTAAGGTAAGGAATCAAATCATTGATTGCGTTAAAATTTAAATAATTTTTATAAGTGTAGGACAAATTGTTATTATCGTAAATATTTTTTATTTCTTCAAAAGTTTTTCTACTACAAATTTTTTTTAAAAAAGAAATTTTAGCTGCTAAAATCATACCTGTTAAAACTGCTTCTCCATGAGTAATCTTTTTCGTATAATTATTTTTAACCTCTATCGCATGTGCAAAAGTATGACCAAAATTTAAGATCATTCTTAAATTATTTTCATTTACATCTTTAGTGACAAAGTACATCTTTATTTCACAACTTTTTTTTATTGCATAGGCCAGCTCTTTAGATTTTTTTAAAAGTATTTTTTTTGTATTTTTTTTTAACCATTTAAAAAATACCATGTCTTTAATGATAGAATGTTTCAATACTTCTGCAAAACCACATATCAATTCTTTCTTTGGGAGAGAGTTTAAAAAAGATGTATCACTAATTACTAGTTTTGGTTGGTAAAAAGAACCAATTAAATTTTTTCCATAATTTGAATTAACTCCAGTTTTTCCCCCAATAGCAGAGTCTACTTGCGCTAATAATGTAGTTGGAATATTAATAAAATTTATACCTCTTTTGAAAATACTAGAAACAAAGCCTGCAACATCTCCAGTGATACCACCACCAAATCCAATTATTAAATCTGATCTATTAAAATTTTTTGAAATAATTTTATTTAAAAAAAAATTTACAGTTTCAATTGATTTTTTTTTTTTCACTTGGAATGAATGGTAAAATTAAAAGATCGTAATTTTTTAATTTGGCTTGAATAAGTTTTCTAAATTTATTTGGAATACCTGAGTCTAATATTATTGCTACTTTCTTTGTTTTCGGACACAGGGATTTAATTTTTTTTGACAGAAGGTTGATTACATTCTTACCAATTAATATTGAGTAATTTTGATTTTGGTTTCTAAATTTAATTTCCTGATTTTTCATATAATTTAATTATTTTATTTACGATTTTTTTAGAATTCAAGTAGCTACATTTAACCCTAAAATCTGCTTCATCATAAATTTTCTTTCTCTCTAGATATATTTTTTTAACTGTATTATTCACATTTTTTTTATCCAAAAGAGGTCTTTTTTTTGTTCTTTTTAATCTTTTTACAAGTTTGTCCATATTTACATCTAGCCAAAAACTTACAGATGTTTTTTTTACATTAGTTCTGATTAATTTATTTAAAAAAGCACCACCCCCTAGTGCAATTACAGAATTAGTTTTTTTGAGTTCTTGTAAAGTTATCTCACTCTCAATTTTTCTAAAATATTTTTCACTTTTATTTATAAAAATTAAATTAATTGACGATCCTTCATTGATTTCAATTAGTTTATCTATATCTATAAAATTATATTTAAGCTTTTTTGCTAAATTTTTACCTATAGTAGATTTTCCCACCCCCATCATACCGGTCAAAGTAAGGTTTTTTCTTAATTTAGGTATCTTTTGAATTTGATTTTTCATAAATATGTCTTATTTATTGAGTTTAAATAAAACCATAAAGTATGCAACTTAAATACAACAGACGACAAGGAATAGGCAGTTCAATAGTTAGAGTTTCAATAAAACTCTTGTTGGCAGTAATTGTATTTATCTTTGCAATATTTCTTATAGAAAAAATAAATTTCCCAAGTCCTGAAAAAAAATACGAAATCGATATTACAAATGAAATTAAAAAGCTTTAATTTATATTGCTTATTAATCATATTTTTATGTTCAACACCGTTAAAAAGTGAGGATGAGATAGATATATGGAAAAAAAGCAATACTGAAGAAAAACAATCAACACAAATTAACAAAAAAATTAAAAAGGAAGAAACCCAAAAACTAAATTTTGATTCTATTAAAACAATTGAATTAAATCAAAAAATTGAAATAATAGATGGGACTTTAAAAGAAAATTCAAAAGAAGCTAAAGTGTTTGGCATTTATGATCCAGCTGATAATGACTTTGATTTAAATATGTGGTCATCGACAAAAGCTGAAGATATAAAGTCAAGTTTAAAAAGATTAGAAAAAATAAAAACTCTCAAAAACAGCTGATGAAATTCTTGAAAGAATTTTAATGTCATTTGCCTACTCACCAAGAGGTATGAAAGAAGATGAATTTACTGATTTAAAAATTAATTGGTTAATTAAAAATCAACGTACAGATTTAATAGAAAATTTTGTAAAGCAAAATAAAGAATTTAAAAGTAAGAGTAGAGCCGTACAGTATTTAGTAGATGATAATATAGCCCAAGCTGATATTAGTGAGGGGTGCGAAAAAATAAAATTTATTGATAAAGAAATTAAAGATGCTTATTTAGAAAAATTCAAAATTTATTGCTTAGTATTTAATAATAAAAAATCCGAAGCTCAATTACTATTAGATTTGCTACGTGAACAGAATCAATCTGATAAATTTTATGATGATAAAATTAATTTTCTTTTAGGAGTTTCAGATAAAACATCAAAAAAAATTAACGAGAATAATTTATTAAATTTTTATCTTTCAAGTATAACTAATAAAGATTTTAATTTTAAACCAAATAAAAATACAAAAAAAAGAGATATGGCAGTATTTAAATGCTTCAAATTTAATAAAAGTGGAAGATATTTCTGATAAAGAAAGATTGAACGAGCTAGAATTAGCTGCAAATAAAGGACAAATAAATAAAGATATAATTTTTAAAATATACCAACAAGTTCCATACAATCTTAGTGAGCTAATTAATGCTAAGGATAAATATCAAAATTTACAAGGTATTGAAGCAAGATCGTTAATTTATCAAAAATATCTACTATCAGAAGACAACGAATCTAAAATGGAATATTTATTTTTACTGGAAGAATTATTTAAAAAAGAAAATTTACAAAATATTTATTCAAAATTTTTGAGTGATAAAATTCAAGAGATTGGCATAGAAAATATATCCGAAAGATACCAAGAAATAGCCCAAAGTCGCATAATACGTGATGATGAATTTGCATTAGGTAAAGTAAAATATAATGATAAAATTTTGCACCAATCAAAAATTCTTAAATATTATTTTGAGAATGAAAATGAAAAAAAAAGTGCAAAAAGATATTGATAAAATATTTAAAAAAATTAGCAAAAATAGAAAATACTTTTATTCAGCAAAGGATTTAGCATTAATAGACTCCCTAATAAATGATGGCTTTTCTTTGCCGTCAAATTTTGATTACAAAAATCTCGCTAAAAAATTTGATATACCTAAAAACTTATTAAAATTAATAGAAAATAATCAAAATGCATTCTTGGCTTTAAAAAATTGTTGAAATCATTGGCGAAGATGAAACCCAATGAACTAGATCCCGAAACTATATATTTTATAACAAATCTTTTAAATAAGATGAATTTGAAACAAATCAGAAATTTAGTTTTCAATACAGCTCTACCATTAAGAGCCTAATTAGAATATAATTTAGTTTATGACGATTAGAAAGATTTTAACAGAACCAGACCCTTTTTTGAGACAAAAATCTCTCGACGTAGAGGCGGTCAACGATGAAATACGCTCTTTAATGAATGATATGTTAGAGACTATGTATAATGCTCCAGGAATTGGTCTTGCTGCAATTCAAGTAGGTGTCCCAAAAAATGTAATAGTGATGGATTTAAGTAGAAGTGATGAAAAGAAAAATCCTTTATATTTTGTAAACCCAAAAATAATTCAGAATTCAGATAATAATGCCACTTATGAAGAAGGTTGCTTATCAGTACCTGGACAGTTTGCAGAAATAAATAGACCAGATAAATGTAAAGTAAAATATCTAGATTATAATGGTAAAGAAAAAATATTAGAAGCAGAAGGTTTGCTCGCGACATGTATTCAACATGAAATAGATCATTTAAAAGGTATATTATTTATCGATTATTTATCAAAATTAAAAAAAACTATGATTGTAAAAAAACTTAGTAAGCAAAAAAAATCAATCGAGAGAATAGTTGTATAATTTTAATGTCAGACAAAATTATATTTATGGGAACTCCAAATTTTTCAGTTCCCACATTAAGATCATTATTTAATTCAAATTATAAAATAGAAGCTGTATTTACACAATCACCAAAAAAAAAATCAAGAGGACAAAAAATAATAAAATCTCCGGTTCATCTAGAGTCAATCAAACTTAATATTCCTGTTAGGCATCCAAATAATTTAAATAGTGAGGAAGAGTTAAATTTTATTAAAAATTTAAATGTAAAGTATGTTGTTGTAGTTGCTTATGGTCAAATTATACCAGAAAAAATATTAAATATATCTAATATTGTTTTTTTAAATATACATGCATCTTTGCTACCAAGATGGCGAGGAGCAGCCCCTATTCAAAGATCTATTATTGAAATGGATAAAATAACAGGAATTTCTATTATGAAAATTATACCAAAACTTGATGCTGGTCCCTATATGATGCAAGAGCAAGTCAATATTGAAAAAGAAGACAATTTTTTATCACTTAGTAAAAAATTATCAATTTTAGGATCTAAACTAATTATAAAATCATTAGGAAAATTAAAAAAAGAAAAAGTAAATTTTGTTACTCAAGATGAAAAAAAAGCAACATATGCTAAAAAGATTGAAAAAAAAGAATCAGAAATAAACTGGAATATTCCAGCAAAGAAATTAATTGCTATAATTAATGGTCTTAACCCTTTTCCTGGTGTTTGGTTTAACCACCTAAAAACTAGAATAAAAATTATTCAAGCCATAGAAGTTAATCAAACTGGTAGAGCAGGAGAAGTTTTAGACGCCAATCTTACAATTGGATGTAAAGAAAATGCAATTAAAATTTTATCAATTCAAAAAGAAGGAAGGAATGTTTTAAATACCAAAAGTTTTTTAGCTGGATACAAAATTAAAAAAGGAGAAACATTATATTAATGTTTAATTATCAAATAATTATTGAATACTTAGGAACTAATTATGTTGGCTGGCAAATGCAAAAAAATGGAGTTTCGATCCAATCTATTGTGCAGAGAGCATTAAATAAAACACTTAAATCAAAAATAAAAATTAATGGTTCTGGTCGCACGGATGCTGGTGTGCATGCTTTAGCACAAAGTGCAAATTTTTTTTTTATAAATAAAATAGAAGATAAATTTAAATTTTTAAATACCATAAATTATTTTTTAAAAAAAAATTCAATTTCAATTTTAAATTTAAAAAAAAGAAACAAAAACTTTCATGCCCGCCATAGTGCAAAAAAAAGACTATATGAATACATTATCTGCAACCGAACAGGTAATTTAACGATTGATAAAAACCGATCTTGGTTAGTTAAAAAAAAACTTGATTTAAAAAAAATGAAAAAGGCTATCAATTATTTTTATGGAACCCATAATTTTTCTGCTTTTAGAGCAGCATCATGTTCTGCTAAAAGTCCAATAAGAACGATAAGTAAAGTAAATATTAAAAAGGGAGGAGATAAAATAATTATGTCATTTGAATCCAAATCTTTTTTACAAAAACAAGTAAGATCTATGGTTGGTTGCTTAAAATACGTTGGAGAAAACAAATGGAAGCCAGAGAAAATAAAACATATTATTGTTTCAAAAAAAAGAAAACTATGCGCTCCTCCAGCGCCGGCAGATGGACTTTTTTTAAGTAATGTTATTTATTGAGACTTACTATCTTTAAATATTTTGAACAAACTTTTTCTTCACTAAATTCTTTTAAAAATTTTAATGATTTATTTGAAAATTTTCTGCTTAATTTTTTATTGTTTTTTAAATTAACAATCTTTTTTACGAGGTCATTATTATTATTATAATTTATTGTATTTTTTTTAAAATTTGATGCAACTTTTTTACTGCAAACGACAGGAAGACCATAGGACATATATGTTAAAACTTTTCCTTGCACACCTGTAGCTATTTTTATATTTGCCAAACCACAAATAGAATTTTTTATAAATTTTTTAATATTATTTTGTTGTCCTAAAAATATTACATCTTTTTTAAATGAAAAAAAAAATTTATTCAATTTACTTACATCACCTATTATTAAAAATTTGACATCAGGAATTTCTTTTTTTATTAAAAAAAAAGAATTGTTTATAAAATCCTTAACTGCCAATAAATTAGGAAGGTAACCAAGATTTCCAATAAATAAGATTTTATTGTTTTTTAATGAGTAAGTAAATTTTTTTTGTACAGACTTAATTGATATATTTACATTATAAATTTTTTTTCTAAAAATTTTATTAATTTTTTTAATTTCATCTTTTGAAAATAATATTATTTTATTAAAAGATTGAAAGATCCGATTTTCGACTCTTTTGATTAAAATACTTTCTATCAGATAAACATACTTTAACGGATTAAATATATTTAGATTACAAAAAGTTTGATAATAATTGCTCGAATATAAATCACCCATCTCAATAACTGTACTTCCCTTATAATTATTTGGAAGATATTGACTGGATCTAATATGATAAAAGAATAATAAGTCATATCGTTTGGCATTTTTTTTAACGTATGCCTTCATTTTTTTTGACAAAAACAAACCGAATTGCAAAGGTTTTAATCTTAATAAAGAATGTAAAACATAAAATATTTTTAAAAAATAATTTGGACTTTTGAAATAGATAATTCTTTTCTTTAACTCAGTTTTTTTCCTATATAAAGTAACTACATCAACCTGATTTTTTTTTTTTAAGAAATTAATTATCTTTAATGAACCAATGACATCGCCCGAGAATCTACCTGAATATGGATTTCTCGTTGTAATAAAAAGTATTTTTTTCATTTTTTATTACGTTTTTTTTTTTTGGATTTTTTTATTCTCCACCTTGAGCCTTCTCTAACTATATAACCACAACAACTTTTTGATCCACATTTACACGGAAATTGTTTGTAATCTTCATCAAAACTAAATCCATAGTCATAAGATAATTCTTCACCTTTTTTTATATTTCTTAAAGAAAAGATCCATAATTTTAGTCCTTTTCCATCTACCTCACAGTTTGGTTCGCAAGAGTGATTTATTAATCTTGCGGTATTGTATTTAAAATCACCGTCCAAATCATATCTGTTATTAATATTAAATAGATAAATTGCTTTGTCATTATCATATTTAGGATTTCTCTCTGTTTCTTTTTTTGTGATAAGTTTTCCTTTGTAATAAATAATTCTTGTTCCTGCCTTTATATCTTTCGCTGCGTAAATACCTTGATTATCTATTTTAGATTTTTTTACTTTGTAAAGGCTCACTTAAAGTATTCCTCGAGAATATTATGGTAAATCTTTGTAAGATTTTTTAAATCTGAAAGAGAAACACATTCATCAACTTTGTGCATTGTTTTATTTACTAAACCAAATTCCAAGCAGGGAGCAATTTTTCTAATAAATCTTGCATCTGAAGTTCCTCCCGTAGTAGAAAATTTAGGTGTTATTTTTGTAACTTTTTTTATAATTTTTTTTGCCATAAAAATAGTTCTTTCGGGCTTAGTAAGAAAAGAATCCCCGTTCGCTATAAATTGTATTTTAAAATTACATTTATTTGATTTACAGATGTTTTTAACTATTAAGTTAATTTTTTTTTTAAGTGAATTAGCATTATGAAAATTATTATACCTTATATTAAATTGAGCTGTAGCTCTTGCAGGTATTACATTGTGCGCTTTATTATTAACATTGATAGCTGTAAATTCAAGATTTGATGGTTGAAAATTTTTGTTTCCTTTATCTAGTTTTTTTTGTTTAAGTTTTTTACAAATACTTACCAATGTATTGATTGGGTTATTTGATAAATGAGGGTAGGCAACATGACCTTGGACTCCAGAAATTTCTATTTTTCCTGACAAACTTCCTCTTCTTCCAATTTTTATCATCTCACCAAGCTTATTTGGATTAGTGGGTTCTCCTACTATACAAAAATCTATTTTTTCTTTTCTTTTTTTTAGGTACTCAACAACTTTTTTAGTTCCATTGATTGCAAAACCTTCTTCATCACCGGTTATCAAAAAACTTATAGAACCATTAAATTCTCCTTTTTTTAAGAATTTACTCACAGCTGAAACAAAGCAAGCAATTGAGCTTTTCATGTCATTAGCCCCCCTGCCTATTAGATGATTTTTTTTAATAGAAGGCTTGAAGGGATTTACAGTCCAATCTTCAATATTTCCTGGTGGAACTACATCAGTATGACCCGCATAACATAAATTTGGACTTTTTTTTCCAAGTCTAGCGTACAAATTTTTAATTGGTTTACTTTTTTTATCTTTAAATTCTAAAATTTTACAAGTAAATCCTAAAGACCTTAGTTGTTTGCTTAAAAAATTAATAGCTCCAGCATCCTTAGGTGTAATACTAGGAAATTTTATAAGATCTTTAGCTAATTTTAGTTCATTAATGTTAGCCATTAGTCTCTTAATAAATCATTAATTGAAGTTTTGCTTCTAGTTTTTGAGTCAACTTTTTTAACGATTACAGCACAATAAAGTGACGGACGGTCAGGATTTTTTTTATTAGGCAATGTGCCTGGCACAACCACCGAGTAAGCAGGAACTTTTCCATAAGAAATTTCACCTGTTTCTCTATCAACTATTTTAGTTGATGCACCTATATATACTCCCATTGAAATTACAGCTCCTTCTTCTACAAGAACACCTTCTGCGATTTCAGAACGAGCACCAACAAAACAATTGTCTTCAATAATTACTGGACCAGCTTGCAATGGTTCAAGCACTCCACCTATTCCAGCTCCTCCAGAAATATGACAATTTTTTCCAACTTGAGCACACGAACCAACAGATGCCCAAGTGTCTATCATCGTGCCCTCATCTACGTATGCTCCAAGATTAATAAAACAAGGCATTAGAACAGCATTTTTTGCAATAAAAGAACCTTTTCTCACAACCCCATTCGGGACATGTCGATATCCAGCATTCTTCCAATCTTCTTCTTTCCAATTAACAGATTTCCCTGGAACTTTGTCATACCATGAAGTGTAAGGGCCTCTAAGAATTTCCATTTTATTTATTTTAAAGCTTAAAAGTATTGCTTTTTTAACCCATTGGTTAACTACCCAAGAGCCATCTTTTTTTACAGCTACTCTAATTTTACCCTGATCGGTTAATTCTATAGTTTCTTTTATTGCATTAATAATTGATTTATCGGAGTTAGCGTTTATTTTTTCTTTAATATCGAAAGCTTCGTTAATTATTTTTTCAAATTTGTCTAAATTCATTTATCTCCTTTAAAAAGTTTGCTAAATTTTTTGTTTTATAATTAATAAATTCAGAATCTGAGTATTTAGCAGCCCAAGGTTCATCATTTTCTATCCAAACTGTTTTCATTCCTAATTCATGTGCTGGTTTTAAATTTCTTGCAATATCTTCAAAGAATATACAATATTGTGGCTCTATTTTGAAATTTTCTATTACTTTTTCATAAGGCTGTTTAGAGGGTTTGGGAACAAAATCAGAGTCCACAATATCAAATACACCATCAAAAAGCTTTTCAATACCAATCCTTTTTGTAACATTTGACACGTGTGCTTTTGACCCATTAGTAAATATAATTTTCTTACCATTAAGTTTTTCAATTTCTTTTTCTAAAGATTCGTTTTTTTGTAAAAAATTTAAATCAACATCATGAACAAACTCTAAGAACTCGTTAGCATCTATTTTATGATTTTTAATCATTCCATTTAATGTCGTATTATATTCATGAAAATAATTTTTTTGTATTTTTTTTGCCTCTTCAATACTAACATTAAGTTTGTCAGATATAAACTTTGACATTTTTTTATCAACTTGATCAAATACTTTTGTGTCTCCTGAATACAAAGTATTATCTAAATCAAATAACCAATATTTTATATTTTTTAAGTCTTTCATTACCTTATTAAAGTTCCAGCACCTGTGTCAGAAAATATTTCATTTAATATTGAGTGTGATTTTCTACCATCCATTATTACAACACCTCTTACACCATTGTTTACCGAATCTAAGCATGTGTTAATTTTAGGTATCATTCCACCAGTAATAGTTTCGTCTTTAATCATATCCAATATTTTTGAAGATGAAATTTCTGATATTAATTTTTTGTCTTTGTTTAAGACACCTTCAACATTAGTCATTAAAAGTAGTCTTCTAGATTTTAAAGATTTAGCTATTGCTCCAGCAGCTGTGTCGCCGTTAATATTATAAGCTTGATTATCTTTTCCCAAACCTAGAGGAGCAACAACAGGTATTTGATTATTTTCTATTAACTCATTTATTGTATTATTATTAACTTTTTCAGGAATTCCGACAAAACCAAGCTCTTCATTTTCAGGAGATACATTTATAATATTTTTAGATTTTGTATTTATTGATACAGCTTTTGAACCTTTTTTATTTAAGGAATTTACAATATCATTATTAAAATCGATTAGCACTTTTTCAACTATATCAATAATATTTTTATCTGTAACTCTTAAGCCTTTGATAAATTTAGTTGCAATATTTGATTTCTCGAGCTCCCTTTTAATTCTTGGCCCACCTCCATGCACAACAACTATAGAGAGACCTAATTTATTTAAAATACCAATGTCTTCAATAAAATTATTAAATATGCTTCTATCAATCAGAACATTGCCCCCATATTTAATTACAATGGTTTCACTTTTGTACTTTTCAACATATTTATTTATATTACTTATATCTGGTGCAGATGAAGGCCAAATTTTTTTGATTTCCTCTAAAGAAATATTTTCAGACATTTAATTTGTCTTAACGGTAGTATTTTTATTAATTACCCATTGTTGAGCAATTGTTAAAATATTATTTATAGTCCAATAAACAACTAGCCCTGATGGAAAGGAAGCTAAAATTATTGTTAAAAAAAGAGGAAAGAATGCAAAAATTTTTGCTTGTATAGGATCTGTTGGAGCAGGGTTTAGCTTTTGTTGAACCCACATTGAGGCACCCATTAAAATTGGCCAAATTCCAATTATCATAAAACTTGGTGGGCTCCATGGAATTAATCCAAATAAGTTAAAGATTGAAGTAGGATCTGCTGCAGACAAATCTTGGATCCAACCAAAGAATGGCTGATGTCTCATTTCCAGGGAGATAAATAGCATTTTATAAATAGCAAAAAAGAAAGGTATTTGTATCAAAACTGGCAAACAACCCGCTGCTGGATTAATCTTTTCTTTTCTATACAAAGCCATCATCTCTTGTTGTAGCTTCACTTTATCGTCTTTATGAAGCTCTTTAAGTCTCGTCATTTCTGGTGTTACAGCTTTCATTTTTGCCATTGATCTAAACGAAAAATTCGCCAACGGAAAAAATAAAGCTCTAATAGCCAAAGTTATTAAAACAATTGCAATTCCAAAATTTCCAGAAAATTTAAACAAATAATCAATAACAAAAAACAAAGGTTTCGTGAAAAAATAAAACCAACCCCAATCGATAACTAGATCTAATTTATTTATATTTTGCGATTCAGCATAAGTATCTATTGTGTCGACTTCTTTTGCGGCAACAAACAGTCTAAAATTACTTAATCCATTGGAAGAAGCGCTAACTTTTACAGGATCGTTAATTATGTAGTTTGCTTTAAAAGTTTCATTATATTGAAAAGTTGATTTAAATTTTTTTCCTTTTTCAGGAACTAAAACTGTCATCCAATATTTATCAGTAATTCCTAACCAACCTTCATTGGTTTCTCTAACAATCTTTTTATCTTCTATATCGTCATAATCGTCTTCTTTTAGTTCATCATCAAAGACACCAATAAATCCTTCGTGAGAGATGTAAAAATTTTGAATATCATCTGGAATTTTATTTCTTGTAATCTGAGCATACGGGTAAAGCTCTAAACTTTTTGAAGAATTATTCTGAATTTCCTGACTAATTTTAAATAGATATTTTTCATCTAGTTCAATTTTTTTCTTAAAAATTATTCCTTCTTTATTGTCCCATTTAATTGTTACTGGAGATTTGCTAGTTAATGTTTTGTTCCCGTCGACTTCCCATTGAGAATTTTTTGTTGGTACTTTAATATTATTTCCAACACCAGCCCATCCGGACTCAACAAAAAATCCATTTTCTGACTGAGAGGGATTTAAAAATTCAATATTTTTCTCCCCTTTGATTTTCTGTTTGTGATTTTTAAAAGAAACATCATCTATTAATCCTCCTTTTAAAGAAATTGATCCAATAATATTTTCGTTCTCAATTTTTATTCTATTTGATTTGCTAATTGAGTCTTTTCTAGAAAGTTTTTTTTCAACATTAATTTGATTTATAGACGGTGTCTTATTTGTGCTTGGTGTAATCGAGCTTTCTTTTTTTTGCTGTATTTGATTATCTGTTTTTAAAATTTGACTATCTTCTTTGGGCGTTTCAAAAAAAGCACCCCAAAAAAGTAAAACTGACATCGACAAGGCGATTGCTATAAATACGTTTTTATTATCCATTTGAATTTTCTTTTTTAAATGTATTTTTATTAGGTACAAAATCTGAACTAGATCCTCCTCCTAATAATTTAATTGGATGACAACTTAAAATTCTCTTTATGCCCATGTATGAACCTTTTGATAATCCAAATTTTTCGAGTGACTCAATATAATATTTTGAGCAAGGTGTGAGATACCTGCAGTTATTACCCAATAATGGAGAAAATATATATTTATAAATTTTAATGAGATAAATCATAAATTTAACTAACAGTTTAATCATTTAGTTTTTTATTTTGTTAAAGCTCTTTTCCATCAGAAGCGTTATTGTACTTTGTTTTTGTATATAAGCATTTGATTTACCGAAAACTATATAAGTATAATCTTTACTAATTGCACCTCTTTTTTTTAGCAGTTTCTGGACAATTGCTTTTAATTTTCTTCTTATTTTGTTTCTTTTAACAGCATTTCCAATTTTTTTTTTCATTACAAAACTGATTAGTAAATCTGTTTTATATTTTGGCTTATAAAAGTTTTTTGAAGCAAAGATTGAAAAAAATTCTGTGTGAACTTTTTTCTCTCTTAATGCTTGTTTGAATTGGTAGCTTTTCTTTAAACTCTCAAGCTTAACCATTTGAATTACGTTGAAATGGTCTTCCGGCCTTTAGCTCTTCTTCTCGCAATAAGCTGTCTTCCAGTTTTAGTAGCCATACGTGCTCTAAAACCGTGCCTTCTTTTCCTGACTAAATTGCTTGGTTGATAAGTTCTTTTCATAAATATTTTAAGGTATATATTTTAAATGCTGCCTATTGTACAGGTAAATAATGAGTAAAAATTTTAAATTATTTTTAGGTTTTGCTTACTTGCTCTTACTGGCTGTATTTCTGTATTTCATTTTTTCGAATATTCAAATTAATAGACTGAATGATTTTTCATATTATAAAGAACTGCAGTTCAATCTCAATAGTTTAATGAGTAACAACTTTTTGATTAATATAATATTCTTTTTCGTATTTGCAATTGTTTGGGTAGTATTGTTAGGTTTTGGTTCGCCAATTTTAATTGCTTCAGGAATATTGTTTGGCAAATGGATAGGTACAATTGTTTCAGTTTTATCAATTTCTATTGGAGCATTAGTACTATATTCGATTGCTAATTTTTTCTTTAAAGATATCGTAAAAAATCTTCTTGAACGAAAATTTGAAAAATACGTCCAATTGTTTCAAAAGAATGATTTTTATTATTTTTTTATTTATAGATTCGTCGGAGGGTTAGGAGTCCCATTCTGTTTGCAAAATGTCTTTCCTGTTTTATTTAACATGAAAAAAATTAATTATTTTTCCTCTAGCTTTTTAGGATTTGTACCAGGGTTTTTTGTTTTTAACACTATTGGAGCAGGTTTGAACACTTACATTCAAAAAACTGAAGAATTTAGTTTGTTAAATTTAATTTTAACATCTGAAATTTATTTTCCTATTCTAATGTTTGCTGGTCTAATAGTTTTCTCTTTTATAATAAAAAAAAAATATTTCTAAAATGACTATTAATCAAAATAAATTAGCTAGTGATCCAAGCCCATATCTACAACAACATAAAGACAACCCTGTTAATTGGCAAATATGGTCAAAAGAAATTTTGGAAACTGCTAAGAAGAATAATAAACCTATTTTATTAAGCATAGGATATGCAAGTTGTCATTGGTGTCATGTGATGGCTCATGAAAGTTTTGAAGATAAAGAAACAGCAGATTTAATGAATAAATATTTTTTAAATATTAAAGTAGACAGAGAAGAACGGCCAGATTTAGATTTTGTTTTTCAAAGCTCATTTCAATTATTTAATCAAGCAGGAGGTGGCTGGCCCTTAACAATGTTTTTAGATGAGAACGGAGTTCCTTTTATGGGGGGAACCTATTTTCCTAAAAATTCTCAAAATGGTCTTCCATCTTTTAAAGAGGTATTGCAAAAGGTGCATGATGCTTACAATGAACAAAAAGAAAATATTATTAATCAAAAAGATTTAATAATCAAAAGCCTAGATTTAAAAAAAAATTCAGTCTTAAGTCAAGATCTTGAACCAATATTAGAAACATCTTTAAATTACCTTGATCCAATTAAAGGAGGCTACAAAGGTTCTCCAAAATTTCCTACTTTTAATCTATATGAAACGCTTTTGTATTTTTATAACAAAACTAATAATAAAAAATATTTAGATCCATTAGCTTTATTAATTAAACAACTTTGCTCAAAGGGTATTTACGATCATGTAGAAGGAGGTATTTCTAGATACACTGTAGATGAGGATTGGGTGATCCCACACTTTGAAAAGATGTTATATGATAATGTTCAGTTTGTTTTACTTTTGTCAAAATATTGCAAAATAAATAAAGATGAATATTTTAGAAATAAATTGGATCAGACAATTCAATTTATTAAAAAAGAATTTTTAAATAAAAATGGATTTTTAGGTTCAGCATATGACGCCGATAGCGATGGCGAGGAGGGAAAATATTATATTTATAGTTTTGATGAAATTAAAGATATAGCAGATATTAAAGATTATTTTGAGATTGATGAAAAAGGGAATTGGGACAATAAGATTATATTAGTTGAAAAAAAGAAAGCTCCTAAAAAAGTCATAGAGAAACTTTTAAAAATTAGATTAAAAAAAAATAAGCCTTTTTTTGATGACAAAACACAACTAGATTTAAATTGTTTATGGATAAGTGGATTAATTTTAGCTCACGATATTTTACCCAAAAAGGGTTATTTGAAGCTAGCAGAAAGTTTTTTTTTTAACATTGAAGAAAAATACATAAAAAATAACATTCAACATAGTTACTCTAAAGAAATTGTTTTTTTAGAAGATTATGCTTTTTTGATAAATACCTTAAATGATCTTTCAGATAAAACTATGAACTTTAAGTATAAAGATCTTGCAAAAAAATTTAGTTTTGACGCTATGGATAAATTTTATTTAAAAGAAAAAAATATTTTTCAAAAGAATCAAAAAAATAATAATGATATTTTTTTTACACCAATAGATATTAGCGATAATACAATTCCTAATGGAAATGCGATTATGTTGATTAATTTAATAAGACTTGGACTCACCAATGAAGCGAAAAAACTAGCTAATAGTTTAAATGGATACTTGAACGTGTATAAAAATCACATGATGACAGCTATTAGAGCACTTGATTTTTTTAATAATATTAGCTCTGGAAAAAATTGTAATGAACAAGGTTGTAAAATAAATGATTAGTAAAATTAATTGGTTAGCATGGCTATCGTTAGTAATTTTATGGAATTATGGTTTTCCTAAAGCCGCGCCTTTATTGGATGTGTTAGTTGCCGTATTTTTGTCGATATTGTTTATAATTATTCAGCTTCTTCAATCAAGATACTTGCAAAAAAGTAGTTCAAGAAGTAAATTTAAGGATTAATGAAGGAGCGCTTAATATGGGAATTCACTACGATTACAAATCAACACGTGGCGATAAAGCTATGAAAAAAGAAGCTAAGCGCAAAGCAAGAATTGAGGAACGTAAAGCAAAACGATCTAATAATGACACAAAAGAATCAAAAGAAAAAATAATGCATGATATTGATAAGCCCATAACTTTAGAAGACTTAACCAACCCAGATAAAGATTAGTTTTTAATGAAATCTTTTGAAAAAAAAGATTCACTATTAAAAATACGTGAAACTGCATTAAAAAAAAATTTAAAAAAAAGAAAAAAATTTAAAACACCAATCAAAAGGAAAAATGTCAGTACTATCAGACAAATGGATTAAAAAAGCAGCAAAAACAAAAGGAATGATCAAACCTTTCGTTGCCAAACAAGTAAGAAAAGGAAAAATTTCATTCGGTTTATCTTCATACGGTTATGATGCACGTGTTTCTAATGAATTTAAAATATTTACTAATGTAAATTCAGGAATAGTAGATCCTAAAGTTTTTAAGAAAGAGAGTTTTGTAACTAAAATTGGAAAAGAGTGTATTATTCCACCAAACTCATTCGCTTTAGCTAGTACAATGGAGTATTTTAAAATTCCAGAAAATGTTTTGGTTATTTGTCTTGGTAAATCAACGTATGCTAGATGTGGAATTATAGTTAATGTAACTCCTCTAGAACCTGGATGGGAAGGTCATGTAACTTTAGAGTTTTCAAATACCACTCCATTACCGGCAAAGATTTATGCCAACGAAGGAGTTGCTCAATTTGTTTTCATAAAAGGTAACGAAAAACCAAGTATTACGTATGCAAATAGAAAAGGGAAATATATGAAACAAAAAGGTGTAACTCTTCCAAAAATTTAAATCTTTTTGATGCAAAAGCTTATAATAAAAGGCAAGAAAGAATTAATTGGAAAAATTTCAATATCTGGATCCAAAAATGCTACTTTGCCAATTTTAGCTGCATCAATTTTAGCTAATAAAGTAAAACTTACAAACATTCCTTTGGTTAAAGATATTTTTACTATGGTTGAGTTACTAAACTTTATTGGATTAGATACAAAATTTTTAAGGAAACAAAATATCTTAGAAATCCAAAACAAAGAAAAAAAAATAACTACTTTAGCGCCATACAAACTTGTAAAAACAATGAGAGCAGGAGTTTTAGTTCTAGGCTCATTGTTAACTAAATATGGAAAGGCAAAAGTTTCTCTGCCTGGAGGTTGTGCAATAGGTACAAGGCCGGTTGATTTACACTTATTTGCTCTAAAAAAAATGGGAGCAAAAATAAAAATTAAAAATGGATATATTATAGCAGAGTCGAAAAATGGATTAAAAGGTACAGTTATAAAATTTCCTAGCGTTTCAGTTGGAGCGACAGAAAATGCTTTACTAGCAGCTTATGGAGCAAAAGGAAAAACAGTTTTAAAAAACTGTGCTATTGAACCAGAAGTAAGAGATTTAATTTTATTTTAAAAAAATTAGGCGGAAAAATTCAAATATCAGGAAGGACATTAATTATTGAAGAAACTAAAATTAAAAAACAATCAGTTAATCATAATGTAATTTTTGATAGAATTGAAGCGGGAACCTACATGATAGCTAGTGCATTAATTGGCAAAAAAGTCATCATTGATAAAATTGATTCAAAAATCATTAAAAGTGAAATAAATATTTTAAAAAAGATGGGTGTTAAAATAAAAAAAAATAAAAGATCTGTTGTGTTGCAAAAAAATATCAAACTTAAAAAAATTAATATTATTACTAGGCCTTACCCCGGGTTTCCAACAGATCTACAGGCCCAATTAATGGTGCTTATGACACAAGCAAATGGTTTATCAAAAATATCAGAAAATATTTTTGAAAATAGATTTATGCATGTTCCAGAATTAAGAAGAATGGGCGCTAAAATAAAGATAAAAAATAAAACAGCTTTTATTGAAGGTCCTTCAAAATTAACAGGCGCCGAGGTTATGGCTACAGATTTAAGAGCATCTGTTAGTTTGGTCTTGGCAGGATTAATAGCTGAAAATACAACGGCAATTAATAGAATTTATCATTTAGATCGAGGATACGAGTTTTTAGAAAAAAAACTTAAAAAATGTAAAGCAGAAATTAAAAGAATTTAATATGAAAGCCAAAAACCTAAAATTGATTGCCAGAACAGAAGAAGATTTAAGAGTAGTCTCTGCACATTTACAAGACTCTATAGCCAGCATCTCAGATATTGCTAATTTAAAAATAAATAAAATTTTTCTCATGCAATTAAATAGATTTATGTGGGAAGATGTTGAAAAAGGAGTATTTAGAAAAAATAAGAGGATAAGAACAGTTTTAAAGTTTGAGAATATTTTAGAAGTTCATTCAAAAAATATAAACCAATCAAAAAAAGACAAATTCTTAGATTTTCTAGCTATTGAAAGTTGTACAATGCCTGATAATAACTACGAAATGAAAATAATCTTTGCTGGAGACGCTATTATTAGAATCATTTCCGAGGTAATTGAAGTTACTTTAGATGATCAAGGCGAAGCATGGGATACTAAAAATAAACCAAAACATAAAGCTTTATAATGTTAAAATTTTTAAACTATAACAAAAAAAATTCACTTAATAATCTAGAAATTATTTTAAAAAAAAAGAAAAATTACTCAAAAAAATAAAACCTCATTTGTAAAAAAAATAATATCTAATGTTAAAAAAAATGGAGATAAAGCAGTTATAAAATATGAAAAAAAATTTTCTAAGATTAAAATTAAATCCAATAAAATTATTTTTTCTAAAAAAGAAATAAATAAAATCGCTTATAAAACTGATAAAAAAATTAAACAGTCTATAGATCTAGCTTATTATAGAATAAAAAAGTTTCATAGTAAGCAAAAATTTCCTTCATTTAATTTAAAGGATAAATACAAAAATGAATTATCTTATAAATATTCTCCAATTGAAAAAATTGGCGTTTATGTACCTGGTGGTACAGCAAGTTATCCTAGCACTGTTTTAATGAATTGTATTCCAGCAATAGTAGCTGGTGTAAAAAATATTTATTTAACAACCCCTTCTTTGGGCACCAGTATTAATCCGGCAATAATTTATGCGGCAAAAAAGTGTGGTGTAAAAACAATCTATAAAACTGGAGGAGCGCATTCAATAGCTGCATTTGCTTACGGAACTCGAACTTTTAAAAAAGTTGATAAAATAGTTGGACCAGGAAATGCATTTGTTGCTAACGCAAAAAAAGAAGTGTTCGGAGATGTTGGTATTGATATGGTAGCGGGACCATCCGAAGTAACAATAGTTGCTGATAAGTTTGCTAATCCAAACTGGATTGCTGCAGATTTAATAGCGCAAGCAGAACACGATATTTTTGCTCA
>JBJLEC010000009.1:0-32210 GCA_045566115.1 Candidatus Pelagibacter sp.
TATTTTTAACTATATTATCCAATATTTCTTCCCCAACTATATTAATGTGATTATTGTTGTTTCTAAATTTCTTGAGAAAAATGTATTCTATAAAAGTAATTCCATAATTAGACCAAATTTTTTTTATCAAGTCCTTTTTAAATTTATTGGAAAGTTTATTTTCCAATTTTAATAAATTTTTATTAATGATCTTATTTGATTTAATTATGGGTCCAACTTTTTTAAAAATAAAAGAGAATAATTTACGACTTAAGGTTAAGCCAATTAATTTTGAAATTATAAAAAATAAATATATAAAAATTGCTTCGAAAAAATATTTTATTGATTTCATTATAAATAATTTAAAATCTCATTAATAAATTCTTCTTTATTTTCTATTTTTAAGTCCACCTTGAGATATTTAATATTTTTAAATCCATAATGTTTAATTCTGTAATAATCTTTTTCAGTGGTTATAAGCTCAAGATTATTTTCATGAGACTCTTTCGTCATTTTTTCTAATTCAGATTTACTAAATTGATAATGGTCAGGAAAGATAAGTTTTTTTTTCAGGTTAAGATTATTTTCATTTAATATATCAAAGAAATTTTCTGGATTGCCTATTCCAGAAAAAGCAAAAAGTTTTTTATTTTGAAATGAATTTATATTTAATGGTATATATTCAGAGTTAAAAATTTTAACTTTATTTGAAATTTCTAATATTTTTTTTTCAAACAATTCATCTTTTTTTCCGTTAATAAGAATTATATTCACATCTTTTATAGAATTCTTTCCTTCTCTTAGTGGACCAGAGGGTAAAGTCATTCCATTTCCTATAAGTTGTTTACTATTAAAACATAGTATATTTAATTTTTTCTTAATAGAAAAATCTTGAAATCCGTCATCTAATATAGCTACATCATAATTTTCTTTTTCAGCATTTTGAATTGCCTTAATTCTTTTAGTATTTACAAATAAACAATTAATTTTTTCGTTAATTAAATTTTCTTCATCTGTATGTTGAGAATAGTATTTCTTAATTATTGCAGGTTTTCTTTTATTCTTTATTAATTCTCTAGCTATCAAAATTGTTAAAGGGGTTTTTCCAGTACCACCAACGTAAATATTTCCTACGCAAATTACTGGAATTTTAAAAGTATGCTGAAAGGTTATTATTTTATTTATTCTTAATAAAAGTTGCCAAAGCAAAGAAATAGGTAACAGTAATAAAGAGATAAAATTATTTTTTTCGTCCCAAAATTTTGGTTTTAGCGCTCTCATAATCTAGAGATTTTTTTCAATTCAATATAAGCATTGTTTAAAATCTTATTACCCAGCTCATTGATTGTATCTATGTTACTTTTGTTAACGTTACCTAGATTATTTAAATCTAAGTTTAATTTATTTGATAATTCTGTTTCATTTTTAATCAACTCAGTGATTCCAAATTCACTCAAAAGATTATAAATTTCTTGAAAATTATATACGTAAGGACCGTGATATATCTTACAACCATGTTTTGCTGCTTCTATAGGATTTTGTCCACTCTGAGACTCTAATTTTTTTATTAAAGATTTACCCATCAAAACACTTTTACAAAGTTTTAAATAATTAGATACCGTTCCATAAGAATTAATTATAATAATTTCACTTTCTTTATCTATATCTTGATTGGTTGACAAAATTTTATATTTTAAATTCAGTTTTTTACAAATTGATCCAATTTCTTTAACTCTATCAATATGTCTTGGTATGATAATAGTCACTAAGTCCTGGTTTTTTTTTCTTAACTCTAAGTGCGTTTTTAAACAAAAAATATCTTCTCCTTTGTGGGTGCTTAATGCACACCAAACTCTTTTTTTTTCAAACCATTCTTTATTATTAAGGCTTAACTCATTAGTTTTATATTCTACAGATAATTTCAAATTACCTAGATATTTAATATTTTTTGCTTTGAAACTTTCAAGATATTTTATCGACTCTTTGTTTGATGATAAACATAAATCAAACGTACTAAATATCTTTTTAGCAGTATTAGAAATTAAATTCCATTTTATAAAAGTTTTTTTAGTTATTCTCCCGTTTAAAAGAACTAAAGGAATACTTTTATTTTTAATTTCATTAAGAAAATTTGGCCATATTTCAGAGTCTACAAATAAAATTAAGTCAGGTTTCCAAATATTAAGGAATTTTTTAACTAAAAAGTTTACATCAAGTGGAAAATATCTATGCTTAATATTAGGGTGATCTTTAAATTGTTTTTCAAACAAATTCCCTGAAGTCAAAGTGATAGTAGTAATTAGAAATTCTACATTATCATGATTTTTATTTATCTTATTAATTAAAGGTAAAATACTTTGTATTTCACCTATGCTGGCAGCATGAAACCAAAAAAGCTTTTTATTTTTTTTTCTTTCGTTCAAAAAATATTGTGGAAATATTTTTTCTTTAAATCTAGATTTATCTTCTTTGTTAAAAATTTTTCTTAGATATATTAAGATTATAAATATAGGATAAAAAAAAAAGGTGAAAATTTTATAAACAAATAACATTAAATTTATTTTAATTGTTTGTTGTATAGGGATTTGTATTCGTTACACTTTTCTATAAGCTGATCATGATTCCCTGAGTCAATTAAGACACCATTCTTCATAACAAATATTTTATCAGCATTATGAATGGTTGAAAGTCTGTGAGCTATTACAATTGTAGTTTTGTTTTTGGTTAAATTGGTTATTGCATTTTGTACTATTTCTTCTGATTCTGCGTCTAGTGAAGAAGTAGCTTCGTCTAGTAAAATTATTGGAGATTTTTTTAAAATTGCTCTGGCTATAGATATTCTTTGTTTTTGCCCTCCAGAAAGTCTAATACCGTTTTCTCCAACAATAGTATTGTATTTATTTGGCATTTTATTAATAAATTCTTCAGCAGCAGCAAATTCACATGCTTTTATAACCTCTTCCTCTGAAGAGTTTGAATTTGCAAATGCTATGTTATTTTTAATTGTGTCATCGAACAGAATCACATCTTGACTCACAAGAGAAATATTTTTTCTTAGTGAATTTAAAGAAACACTATTAATTTTTTGATTATCTATATAGACCTCACCATCCTGAGGATCGTAGAATCTAGGAATAAGATTGATTATAGTACTTTTACCTGCACCGCTGTGACCCACTAATGCAGTCATAGAACCACCTTTAATATTTAAGCTTAGATTTTTTATAGCCTTATCTTCAGTTGTTTCGTACTTAAACGCTACATTTTTAAATATTATATCGCAGTTTTTAATTTGAAGTTCTGGTAGTTTTTTTTCGTTTTTAATTTCTATTTCTTTATCAATTATTTTAGATATCCTTTTAAATGCCGCGGCTCCCTGATAAGCCACCATATTTATTGTAGCTAAAGACCTGATAGGTTGATAAGCTAACATCATAGCTGCTAAAAAAGAAAAGAAATTGTTTACCTCCAGTTCTCCCGAAGCAATTAGTTGTCCTGAAAAAAAAATAAACCCTGCAATCATTATTCCAGTCAATGTTTCCATTATAGGAGTAGCTCTAATCATTACACTATTATGCTTAATATTTTTTTCAACCAAATCATCTATAAGCTTTATAGCTTTTTTATTTTCATCTTCTTCTTTTTGATAAATTCTTATCATCTTCGATCCTTTAAATATTTCAGATAAGAAAGCTGCTAAATGCCCAGAAATTTCTCCAGCCTGAGTCACTGCTTTTCCTACTCTTTTCCCTAAACTTTTAGCGAAACCAGCTGCAAGTGGTATCATTAAAATTGCAAATAACGCTAATTTCCAATTTTGATAAAACATAAGAGAAACTAAGGCTATGACTGAAAAACTATCTTTCATTAAATTTAAAACTCCAACACTAACGAGCTGTTGCACTTGATGAGAATCGTACATTATATTTGAAATATATTTTCCTGAATGACGACTATCTAATGTTTTAATATCTGAAAATAAAATATTACTGGATATTTTTTTTTGTATTTCTCCAGCAACTTCTTGACCAACTCTTATTATATAAATTCGAGCTATGTATAATGAAACACCTTTCGTTGTGAAAGCTATAATTATTAAAATAGGAATAAGCCAAGCTAAAGTTCGATCTTGTTCAATAAAGATTTTTTTTACAGCTGGATCCAAAAGCCAAGCAATACCTGAAGTGCTTCCGGCAACTAAAATTGAAAGAACTAAAGCGAAAAGAATTTTTTTTAAATGTTTAATTACATACTCTTTATAGAGTCTTATAATTATTAGTTTTAGCTCTTCAAATTTCATTGCTATAGATTTATCGTGAAGATACTTAGAAATAATATTATTCCTGAAATATTATTTAATTTAAATAAAGCTAAACATTTTTTAGGTTTATCTTTATCTAATTTTTTTATTTGATAAAATAAAGTTAAAATAAACAACATTAATAAAAGCGTAAACATATTTAATCCTAGATTATTTACAAAAAGAAAGAGCAATATTGATGCAGTTAATACATAACTTAACCCCACAAATAATTTAATATTTTTTTTAAATTTTATTGATGTTGATTTTATTCCAATAATTTCGTCGTCTACCATATCTTGCGCTCCATATATCGTGTCATAGCCCAATGTCCAAAATATGGCTGATATATAAAGTGTAATTATTTCATAAGAAATATTGTTATTTAATGCTGTCCAGGCCATTATAATTCCCCAGTTAAAAGTTAAACCTAAAAATAATTGAGGCCAGTAAGTAATTCTTTTCATGAAAGGATAAGAAAAGGCTAAAACCATTGATCCTATTCCTAATGCAATTGTTAAAAAATTGAATTGAATCAAAATTAGAAATGCTAAAAAACATAAATTTATAATATAAAAAAAAGATTTTTTTATTGATATTTTTCCAGCTGCAATAGGTCTTTGTTTTGTTCTTTTAACTTCCTTGTCTAGATCTTTATCTACAATATCATTAAATATACAACCAGCACTTCTCATTAGCACTGAACCTAAAAAGAAAAGAAGTAAATAATATAAGAAAGTATTAAAATCTTTATTTATATTATAAGCATAAGCCAAACCCCATGAGCATGGCCAGAATAAAAGCATAAAACCAATTGGCTTGTTTAATCTGGTTAAATTGATAAATATTTTTAAATGCTCCATGAAAATATGACTTGTAAATACCAAACACTATCTACATAATCAATTTGATTCGATATGGACATAGATTATACAGTATCAGCTTTAATGTTTCCGGCCATACCTCTAATGATGACTATGTATAGCAACAGATATCATACTTTGAGTGCATTAATCAGAGGGCTACATGACCAATATATTTTTGAAAAACGTACTCCTCCTGAATGGGAAAATCAGTTACATGTTTTAAACAACAGAACCAATTTACTGAAATATACAATGGGTTTCGCAGCTTTTGGTTTTTTATTTAATATGTCAACTGTTTTAATGCTTTATCTAGGCAGTCTTCAAATAGCTAGATTAATTTTTGCGGGATGTTGTGTTTGCATGATTATTTCTATCTTCTTATTTTTACAAGAAATTAGGCTCTCTAATAAGGCTCTAAAATTTCATTTAAGTGATATGGAGTCCATGAAAAAAGATTTATAATTTACTTTTTCTCCAAGAGGTTTTTTTTAAATAACGATATACCTTTATTAAGTTTATGCTTATAAGATTCTTTAAAAGTATCTAACTGCCAACCTTTCATTCTTAAAGTAATTTCACTTAAATTTTTTAATTTCCATTCGCTTAATGTATTCAAATCTTTCCATAATTTTTTCTCCTCCTCAGTTCTTGCACAACCATAACAGTAACCAGTAACTGGATCAGTTTTACAAATACTTATACATGGAGAAATTATTTTATTTTCCATCAAGGAATTAGTATAGCTGGACCAGTAAGTTTTCTAGATTCTAAATCTTTATGAGCCTGAGGAGCTTCTGATAGCTTATATTCCTTAAAAATTTTGATCTTTATTTTTCCAAATTTTACTTTCTCAAAAATTTCGTCAGCTCCTTTTTGAAGCTCTGCTCTGTTAGTAAAATAATGACCAATTGTAGGTCTTGTTAAAAAAAGGCTTTTAGATTGGATGTCTTTAGGAACATTTATTGGATCTAATGGCCCTGAAGCATTTCCAAAACTTACCATCATTCCTCTCGGCTTTAAACATGCTATTGATCCTTTGAATGTATTTTTTCCTACACCATCAAAAACAGCTGGTACTCCTTGATTATTAGTTATTTTCATAACTTCTTTTACAAAATCATCATTCGAATAATTAATTACATGTTCATATCCATTTTCTTTCGCAATTTTAATTTTTTCATCTGAGCCAACTGTGCCTATAACATTTGCACCAATACTATTAGCCCATTGAGCAAAGATTTGACCCACTCCCCCCGCGGCCGCATGAAATAAAATAGTTTCACCTGCTTTGAGTTTATAAGTTTTACAAATTAAGTAATTTGTAGTTAATCCTTTAGTCATAAGTGTAGCAGCTAATTGGTGTGAAATACCCTCTGGAATTTTAACTGCGATTTTAGCAGGAATAATTCTTTGTTGAGAGTAGGCTCCAATTGGCATTGAAGCATAAGCTATATTATCTCCTTTGTTAAATTCATTTATATTGGAACCGACTTCATCAATTTTACCTGCAGCCTCCAAACCGATCCCGCTGGGCATTGATAACGGATACAAACCTGATCTATGATAAGTATCTATATAATTTAATCCAATAGCATAATTAGTTACCTTAACTTCATCTGGTCCTGGAGAACCTATGCTAACCTCTTGAAGTTCCATAACTTCAGGACCACCATTTTTTTTAATGATTATTGATTTAGGCATTATTTAAATTACTTGAACTTTTAATATTTAGCAAATGTTCCATTATTATAGTCTTGAATAGCTTCAAGTATTTCTGCTTTTGTATTCATGACAAATGGACCACCTCTAGCAATTGGTTCTCCGATTGGTTTACCTGCTATAAAAAGGAATTCTGTTTTTTTATTTGATTTAACGTTAAGCAAATTACCTCTTTCTAACAAAATTAAACTAGAGTCGTTAGTTTTATCATGTTTTTTTTTCCCAATTTTTAGTTCTCCTTTTAGCAAATAAATAAAAGAATTATGCCCCTCTGGCACTTCACACTTAAATTCTTTTCCTTCATTAAGAATGATATGAAAATAAATTGGTTCTACGTTATGATTTGTTTGAGGACCTTCAGTTTTTTTAAACTTACCAGCGATAACTTTTACTATTTTTTCACTATCTTTATAAACACCAAGTTCATTACCTTTTATATAAAGGTATTCGGGTTTATTTTTTTTTAATTTAGCAGGCATATTAACCCAAAGCTGGAAACCTAATAACTTTCCACCAGCCATTGCAGGCATCTCTGAATGTATAATTCCTCTACCTGTTTTCATCCACTGAACGTCACCTGGTTCCATCTTACCTTTCGAACCAGTGCTATCTTCATGTTCAAATTTACCATGCAACATATAAGTTACTGTTTCTATACCTCTATGCGGATGAGGAGGAAATCCTGCTACATAGTCATCTTTATTTTCTGATCCAAATTCATCAAGCATTAAAAATGGGTCAATATAATCTGCTTCTGGAGTTCCAATGCTTCTTTTTAATTTTACTCCAGCTCCATCAGATGCGTTAAGAGCTTTTATAATCTTTTTTACTACAATTTCTGTCATGACTAACAATAACTTTTAAATTAATTCAAGTAACTGCGTTAAATTGTTTACTTGGTTTTTAGGTTTAAAATCTAAATTATCAAAAATAGCATTATTCCTATTAACCCAAAAAGCATTATAACCATAGTTTCCTCCACCTGAAACATCCCAGGTGTTTGCACTTAAAAAAATAATTTCTTTGGGTTTAATATTATACCTTTTAACAGGTAGATCGTAAACTTTTGAGTCAGGTTTATAAATTTTTACGTCTTCAATTGAAAAAAGATCATCAAATAAATTATTTAAATTATTTTTTTTAACTAATTCGTTTAGAAGAGCAGGTGTACCATTTGAAAGTACTGCAAGCTTAAATTTTTTTTTTTTTAGATTTTGTAATACTGCTTTAACTTCAGGGTAGGGAGATAAAACTTTATAAAGACTTAATAAATCATTTTTCATACTTATATCAATCCCAAAAACTTTCATGGATTTATCTAAACTATCCTCAGTAATTTGCCAAAAATTTTTATGACGTTTCATTAAACTTCTTAGCCAAGTATACTCAAGTTGAGTGGTCCTCCAAAAATTTGCAAAACCTTCCCACTTATCTCCAATTTTATCTTTACATTTTTCTGCAGCGGAATTTACATCGAATAAAGTTCCGTATGCATCAAATACTATTGCTTTTGTAGTCATTGATTATTTTAAATTATGTGATCCATCACACATAGGTTGGTCATTTGTTTGTTTACAAGCACAGAAAAAAACTTTTTTAGATTGGTCAGCTTTATATACAAGTGGAGTAAATTCTGTTCCTTTGTGAGATCCATCACACAAAGGTTGTTTTAAACTTTTTCCACAAGAGCACCAAAAATATGATTTTCCTTCAACTACATTTACCCCAATTGGAGAGTCCCCCGCTCTTTGTCCTTTTGCCATAATAAAGCTCCTTTAATTAATTTAATTTTATTTATAGTATATAAATTATTTATGAATATTAGATTATATTATCCTAGCAGTATAGTTGAAAATACGACTGGATTACTCTCAAAAGAACATACTCATTATATTATAAATGTAATGAGACTTAAGCGGGGTTCAAATATTAATTTTTTTAATCAAGATGGTGAATGGACAAGCGAAATAGTTTTTTTAGAAAAAGACAGAGTTGAAGTAAAATTTTTAAACAAAGTAAAGCAACCAAGTGGAACATCTAAAATAGAACTAGCTATTTGCTTAGTTAAAAAAAATCCCATGGAAACTATTCTTCAAAAGGCAACTGAACTTGGTGTAAATAAAATAATTCCTATAGTTTCAGAAAGAACTGAAGTAAAGGAACTTAACCATGAAAGAGCTAAAAAAATAGTGATAGAAGCTATAGAACAGTCTAACCAATTATCTCCTCCAGAAATTTCACAAACACTTAGACTTAAAGATTTTTTAAATAATTTAGAGGGATCAACCAAGTTATTATTTGCAGACGTTAATTCTAAAGATAATCTTAAACTTGAGGATTTAAAAAATATTAAATCTATTTGTATTCTGATAGGCCCAGAAGGTGACTTTTCTCCCTCTGAGAGAGACTTAATCCTTCAAAATTCGTCTGTTAAACGTTTCTCTATATCCAAAAACATTCTGAGATCAGATACCGCAGTAATAAGCGCTATTTCATTAGTGAATTTTATCAATAACTTTCATTAATTGTCGCATTAATTGAAATTGTTAAATCATCTAAAAGCTGTATAAAAACACATGCTTAAAAAATTCGTATACACTCTTTTATTCTTATTCCCTGGTTCGGTTTTAGCTAATCAACCTAAAGATTGGCAACTTGGTTTTCAAAAATCAGCCTCTCAAGGTATGGAAGATATAGTTTGGTTTCATGACTATATGTTATTACCTGTAATAACGGCCATAATGGTATTTGTACTTTTTTTAATTGGCTACACTTGCATCAGATATAGAGCTTCAAGAAATAAAGAAGCTTCAACAACAAGTCACAACACAACTATTGAAGTTCTTTGGACTTTAATTCCTTGTTTAATTTTAATAGTTTTAGCTGTTCCATCTTTTAAAGTTTTATACTCTCAAGATGAAATTCCAAAAGCAGATGTAACTATCAAAGCAGTAGGTTACCAGTGGTATTGGGGTTACGAGTATCCAGATGAAAATATAATTTTTGACTCTTATATGATTGATGAAAAAGATTTAAAAGAAGGTCAACCAAGATTACTAGCGGTTGATAATGAAGTTTATGTTCCAGTTAATAAAGTAGTTAAAGTAATGATTACCGCTAATGATGTTTTACATGCTTGGGCTTTACCATCATTTGGGGTTAAGCGGGATGCTGTACCTGGAAGAATTAATGAAACATGGTTTAAAGCAGATAGAACGGGAACTTTCTACGGTCAATGTTCAGAATTGTGTGGGATCAAACATGCGTTCATGCCGATAACTGTTAACGTTGTTTCTGAAGATGAATATAATCAATGGTTAGAAGAAGCTAAGATTAAATTTGCCAAAGAAGAGATTAATAATAATATTAAAATTGCTAAACAAATAAAGGAAATTAAATAATGTACGGACAAGCAGCAGCAGAAGGACATCATAGTAATCCAACTGGTTGGAAGAGATGGGCTTACTCAACAAACCATAAAGATATTGGAACAATGTATTTAGTTTTTGCAATTATTGCAGGAATAATTGGTACAGCTTTTTCAGTTTTAATGAGAATGGAACTAATGCATCCGGGCGATGGAATTCTTGGAGGTAATTATCATTTATATAACGTGTTAGTAACTGGTCATGGTTTGATCATGATATTTTTTATGGTGATGCCAGCGATGATTGGTGGATTTGGTAATTGGTTTGTACCTATTATGATTGGCGCACCAGACATGGCATTTCCTCGAATGAATAATATTTCTTTTTGGTTACTTCCTGTAGCTTTAATTTTATTAATCGCATCTATATTTGTGGATGGCCCTCCGGGTGCGCAAGGTGTTGGAGGTGGTTGGACTATTTACCCACCACTATCATCAAAAACTGGTCAACCAGGACCAGCAATGGACTTAGCTATTTTAAGTTTACACGTAGCTGGAGCCTCTTCAATTTTAGGAGCTATAAATTTTATTACAACAATTTTAAATATGAGAACCCCTGGAATGACTTTACATAAAATGCCATTATTTTCATGGTCAATCTTAGTTACTGCATTTTTACTTTTATTATCTCTACCAGTTTTAGCAGGAGCAATAACAATGCTGTTAACTGATAGAAATTTTGGGACCTCATTTTTTGAAGCACAAACTGGAGGAGACCCAGTGCTATTCCAACACTTATTTTGGTTCTTTGGTCATCCAGAAGTTTACATATTAATTCTTCCAGGTTTTGGAATGATAAGCCATATCGTTTCAACTTTTTCTAAAAAGCCAGTATTTGGTTATTTAGGAATGGCATATGCTATGGTTGCAATAGGTGTTGTAGGTTTTGTTGTGTGGGCGCACCATATGTACACAGTAGGATTGGACACAGATACGAAAGCATATTTTTTAGCTGCAACCATGATTATTGCAGTACCAACCGGAATTAAAGTCTTTTCTTGGATAGCTACAATGTGGGGTGGATCAATTAGTTTTAAAACACCAATGTTATGGGCTATTGGTTTTATCTTTTTATTTACACTTGGTGGTGTGACAGGAGTAGTATTAGCAAATGCAGGTGTAGATACCGCGCTTCACGACACTTATTATGTGGTTGCTCACTTTCATTATGTATTATCTTTAGGTGCTGTCTTCGCTATTTTCGCAGGGTTTTACTATTGGTTTAGTAAAATGAGTGGATACGAGTATTCAGAATTTTTAGGAAAACTTCATTTCTGGTTAACTTTTATTGGAGTAAATTTAATTTTCTTTCCTCAACACTTTTTAGGATTAGCAGGAATGCCAAGAAGGTATGCTGATTATCCAGATGCGTTTGCAGGATGGAATTATATTTCTTCAATAGGTTCTTATATATCTGTAGTTGGATTAGCCGTATTTTTAATAAACCTTCTGTATGCTTTCGCAAAAAAAAGAAAAGCACAACAAAACCCATGGGGAGAAGGAGCAACTACTCTAGAATGGACTGTGTCTTCACCGCCACCGTTCCATACTTTTGAAGAGCTGCCTAAAGTAAAGTAAATTGAGCCAGACACTTTCAAAAGCTAAAAATTCTAAACTTGGTTTAGCCTTAGATCTAAATTCATTTTTTAATTTAATGAAACCAAGGGTAATGTCATTAGTTTTATTCACATGTATGGTTGGCTTATTGATTGCTCCAAATAATGTGGATCTTAATTCTTCATTAATATCTTTACTAGCTGTAGCTATTGGATCAGGGGCAGCAGGTGCCTTAAACATGTGGTACGAGTCAGATCTTGATGCATTAATGAGTAGAACTTGTCTAAGACCAATACCAGCCGGAAAAGTTAAAAAAAATCAAGCTCTATATTTTGGTATTATTTTATCTGCTCTTTCTATTTCTATGCTTTACTTAGCTGCAAATTTAATTTCAGCAATTTTACTAGCATCAACTATTGGATTTTACTTTTTTATTTATACAATCTGGTTAAAAAGAAAAACACCGCAAAATATTGTAATAGGTGGAGCCGCAGGAGCCTTACCCCCAGTCATTGGCTGGACCATAGCAACCGGAAATATCTCTATTGAACCAATAATTTTATTTTTGATTATTTTTATTTGGACACCTTCACATTTTTGGGCACTAAGTTTATATAAATCAGCTGATTATAAAAAAGCTAAAATCCCAATGCTGCCAGTTATTGCTGGAGTAAAAGCTACAAAAACAAATATATTAGTTTACTCATTAGCTATGTTGCCAGTGGTTATTGCACCATATTTTTTTAATTTTGCTGGAATATTTTATTTAGTGACAACAATTTCTATGACTCTTTATTATAATTACTTGTGTTTGAAACTATTCAATGTAAATGCAACTAAAACATCTAATAAAATTGCAAGAAAAATATTTATTTATTCAATTTTTTACTTATTTTTTATTTTCTTAATTATATTAATTGATAAAATTGCGAATATATAAAATGAATAAAAAGAAAAAAAACATAATCACAGCGATAGTTTTGGTTCTATTCATGATTTTTCTATTTGGTTTAACTTTTTATAATATAGGTATTTATAATAGAATAATTTAATGGATATGAATAAAAAAAACCTAACTCCAATCGCATTAGTTTCAATATTTTTTTTAATGCTAGGTCTTTCCTTTGCAGCAGTTCCGCTTTACGATTTATTTTGTAGAGTGACTGGGTTTGGAGGCACTACTCAAAATGCATCAAATAAAGAGATACCAAAAATTGTAATAGATCATAACTATAAGATGAGATTTGATACAAATGTTCATAGCACCTCTGATTGGAAATTTTATCCTGAAAAAAACACTATTGATCTCAAGCCAGGTGAAGTTCATACCGTTAAGTTTAATGTGGAAAACCCAAGCAATGAAGTCTCTTCTGGTTCAGCCTCTTTTAATGTTTCACCATCACCATTTGGTATATATCTCAACAAGATTGGTTGTTTTTGTTTCGAAAAACAAACACTTAAACCCAATGAAAAACAGGAGTTTGTTTTAACATTTTTCTTGGATCCAAAAGTAGTTGATGATAATAAAACTAAGAATATTTCTGATGTAACACTCTCATTTACATTTTTTGCATCAGATTTTTATGAAAAGAGTAAGATTTAAATATGTCTGCAGATAATAAAAAACATGATTTTCACTTAGTAGACCCAAGTCCGTGGCCTATATACGTCTCTTTCGCAACTTTAGTTTTGGCATTTGGCGCAGTGTATTATTTTCACTCCAAAGCTCTTTGGCTTTTATTAGTTGGTTTCGCTTTAGTAATTTACGGAGCTTTTATGTGGTGGAGAGATGTAATTGAAGAAGCAGAGCATCAAGGTCATCACACAGCAGTTGTTCAAATTGGACACAGATATGGAATGACACTTTTTATTGCGTCTGAAGTGATGTTTTTTGTTGCTTGGTTCTGGGCATATTTTAATGCAAGTTTATTTCCCTCAGAAGCCATAGGCGGTACTTGGCCACCACCAGATATAAAAACTTTTGATCCTTGGGATATTCCATTAATAAATACTTTAATTTTATTACTTTCAGGAACAACAGTTACATGGGCGCACCATGCCATGCTGGAAAATGACAGAAAAGGTTTAGTTAATGGATTGATCTTAACTGTATTTCTAGGGTTTATTTTTTCTTGTTTTCAGGCGTACGAATATCATCATGCAACATTTACACTCGATGGAAATATTTATGGAGCAACATTTTATATGGCAACTGGTTTTCATGGTTTCCACGTAATAGTTGGTACTATTTTTTTAGCAGTTTGTTTATTTAGATCAATGAAAGGACACTCAAATTCAGAACATCACTTTGGCTTTGAAGCAGCAGCATGGTATTGGCATTTTGTAGATGTAGTATGGTTATTCCTTTTCGCAGCAATCTATATTTGGGGAAGTTAATCTTAAATTGAAAAGATTATTTCTCTTTCAGTTATTCGTAGCATTATTCATTACACTGTTTTGCGCTCTTGGAACATGGCAACTTTATCGTCTACAGTGGAAAATGGAGTTAATAAGTGAGATTACTTTTGGCTTAAACTCAACTCCTATAACATATTCAAATTCTATAAAGAAAAATTATCAAAGAGTTATTTCTGATGGTTCTTATAATTTTAAAGATCAAATTTACCTCTACAGTCTGAATGAAAAAGGAAAACCAGGTTTTGATGTAATTACGCCTTTTGAAACTCTGGGAAAAGAAATTGTTTTAGTAAATAGGGGATGGATACCTAAAAAATTTAAAGAACTTCCTAAAATCAACTCTATTCAAGGTAATACAAAAATTACCGGACTTTTAAGAAAAATTTATAAAGCTAATATGTTTAAACCTGACAATGATATTAACAATAACATTTGGTTTTCAGTTAATCTTGATGATCTAGAAAAGTTTACAGGAAAGAAATTTGGTAATTTCATTATATATTTAGAAGATCAAGAAATGAAAGCTCCATTACCTAGAAAAATTACAGTTGATGTGCCAAATAATCACCTTAAATATGCTATAACTTGGTATTCGATAGCAATATCAATTTTACTTTATTATTTATATTTTAGAAAAAAGAAATGAATTATTTTAGCACTAGAGATAAATCCTTAAAATTTAGTTTTAAAGATATTTTTCTAAGAGGTTTGGCGCCAGGGGGTGGGTTATTTATACCATCAGAAATAAAGCATTATGATAAAACTGAATTAGTCAAGTTGAGTCAGTTATCTTACGAAGACCTGGCCACAGAAATTTTGTTCAATTTTTGCTCCAACGATATAGAAAAAGTAGAACTTAAATCTCTAATTAAAAAAGCCTACAAAGGATTTGAAGAAAAAGAAGTTGTAAGTATAAAAAAAATTGGAAACGTAAATCTTCTTGAACTTTACCATGGGCCCACTTTAGCTTTTAAAGATATTGCAATGCAAGTTATAGGAAATATGTACGATCATTTAAAAGTAGCAAAAAAGAGAACAGTAAATATTTTAGTGGCAACTTCTGGGGATACAGGATCAGCTGCAATAGCTGCGCTGAATGACAGAGAAAATATTAATTTGTTTGTCCTTCATCCGCATAATAAAATTTCTAATATTCAAAGAAAAATAATGACCACTATTGGTTCAAACAATATCTATAATTTAGCAATTAAGGGATCTTTTGATGATTGTCAAAAAATTGTAAAAGAACTTTTTAATGAAAATGAATTTAGAGAAAAAATAAACATGTCAGGCGTCAATTCAATCAACTGGGCAAGAATAATTTGTCAAATCGTTTACTATTTTTATTCTTATTTTAAACTTGATAAAAAAAATATAAGCTTTTCTGTGCCCACTGGAAATTTTGGAGATATCTTTGCAGGATACGTTGCAAAAAAAATGGGCCTACCTATTGATAAGTTAATAGTAGCTACAAATGAAAATGATATTCTTCAAAGAGTAATTAATAAAGGTGAGTATAAACCTGATAAAGTAAAACCTTCACTTTCACCGAGTATGGACATCCAGGTATCAAGTAATTTTGAGCGATTATTGTTTTACGTAGTTGGAGAAAACGATGACAAGGTCAAATCAATGATGAATAGTTTGAATGACAAAGGTTTTTTTCAACTTAATGAACAAGAAATAAAAGAAATAAAAAAAGACTTTTTGGCAATTAAAATTAGCGACAAAGAAACAGTTAATATAATCAAAGAAATAAATAATAAAAATCAATTTGTTATTGATCCACATACTGCAACTGCATTTGGAGCGATCAACAAGACAGAAAATTTACCAAATGTTATAGCTCTAGGAACTGCACATCCGTATAAGTTTTTTGAAACCGTAAAAGAAGCAACTGGAAACGATTTAAAAGCACCTAAGCAATTAGAAGAATTTGTAGATAAAGAAGAAAAATTCGATATATTAGAAAATAATATTTCTGAAGTAAAAAAATACATTTTAAATAAATTATTATGAAAATTAAAGAAGGCGAAAAAATACCATCAGTAGATTTTTTTTATATTAATGAAAGTGGTGTGCCTGAAAAAATTAAAAGCACAAAACTCCTAGAAAATCATAAAGCCATTGTCATAGGTGTACCAGGAGCATTTACAAAAGTATGTTCGACTAAACATTTACCAGGCTACGTTAATTATTATGATCAAGCTAAAAAAAAAGGTGTTACAAAAATTATTTGTGTGTCTGTTAATGATGCTAATGTTATGAAGGCATGGGGGGATAACCAAAATGTAGGTGATAAAATATTTATGGCAGCGGATCCGTATTGTGAATTTACAAAGTCTATTGGAGCTGAAATAGACAGAACGGACAAAGGTCTAGGAATGAGATCTTCAAGATACACAATGTTAATCGAAAAAAATGTAATAAAATCAATTAAGGCTGAAGAAGATACTGCAGCTTGTGAAATTTCTGCTGCAGAAAACTTTATAAAAGAAATTTAATTTTTTATAGCTTTAGTAGCTAATTCATCCGCTAAGTTATTATATTTGTTTAAAGCATGTCCTTTGACCCATTTCCAATTCACTATGTTTTGTTCGCACAAACTATCTAACTTTTCCCAAAGGTCTTTATTTTTAACTGGTTCCTTATTTGAATTTTTCCATCCATTTTCTTTCCATTTAAGCACCCATTCTGTAATGCCATTTTTGACATAAGTAGAGTCAGTATAAATTGTAATTTCAGAATTCGTATTTACTTCTTGTAAAGCCATAATAGCTGCTGAAAGTTCCATACGATTATTTGTTGTATTTTCTTCTCTGCCAGAAATATTTTTTTGTTTATTCTCATTATCAAAAATTACTGCACCCCATCCACCAGGACCTGGATTACCCGAACAAGCACCATCTGTATAAATTGTATATTTCATTAAAAGAAATAATCCTCATAATTTTTGGAGTTTTTGTGAAACTCAAGTCTCTTTAAGTATTCAAGAGGATCTTTAACTTTTACTATTGCTCCTTCAACAGTGTTTAAAGCATCAAATACTCTTGTAAGCAAAAATCTCAGCGCAGCTCCCTGAGATAAAACTTTAATACTTTCTTTCTCATCATCTAAAAGTTTTCTTATTGAAGAATACCCATTAATGAAGTTTTTGGCTTTTGTGACATTAAAACTTAAATTATTTTTTTTACCATCAAAGCACAAAGCATTAAAACAAATAGCAATTTCAAAAGAATAAAAATCATTACATGAAAAATAAAAATCAATTATCCCATTCATTTTTTCATTGTGAAAAAAAATATTATCACTAAATAAGTCGGCATGTATAATTCCGCTAGGTAAATTTTTTGGCCAATTTTTTTCTACATCTACTAGATTGGCTTCAATTAATTTAGGAAGGTCTTTATTGATTTTGACACATTGATCCTTAACTGAGTTGAAGAGTTTTCTCCACGAATTAATAGATAAGTTATTATTTCTTCGAACTGTAAATTCTTTGGTAATTTCATGCATTTTAGCCACCTCCACACCAACCTGCTTACAGTCATCAGGTGTTAGTATTTGTTTAGCTTTACCTTCAAGAAAAGAGACGATCATTAATTTTTTCCCATTATAATCCGAGATTGTTTCCTTATGGTTATTAATAATCGGTACAGGACATTTAAAATTCCTGTGGTTAAGTCCTGTCATTAAGTCTGAAAAAAAAGGTAAATCTTTTGGGTTAACTCTTTTTTCATAAATAGTTAGAATATATTTTTTTTCTTCTACCAATAAGGAATAATTTGTATTTTCAATACCTTCTTGTATCCCTTTAAATGATTTTAATTTTCCAATAGAATAATTTGATAAAATATTATTAATATCTTCTTCTTTAAGTTTTGTATAAACAGCCATTTAGTTGAGTTCTTTAGGTAATTTAAAAACTACTTTCTCTTCAGCAACAATCACCTCTTCTATTGTTATTTCTCTATCTTTTTTAACTTCATTTAATAAGTTTTGAACCAATTGCTCTGGAGCAGAGGCCCCTGAAGATATGCCTATAATATTAGAATTTTTAAGTTCTTTCACCGGAATCTCTTTTTCAAAATACATAAGCATCGAATTTTTACATCCAGCTTTTTTTGCCACTTCAACTAACCTTACCGAATTGGATGAATTACGACTACCTATAACAAAAAACATATCACATTTTGGAGCAATTTTTTTTACTGCCAATTGACGGTTCGTAGTTGCATAACAAATATCTTCTTTAATAGGTTGCTTAATGTTAGGAAATTTTTCCTTTAATTTTGAAATTATTTCAGCTGTATCATCAACTGATAATGTAGTTTGAGTGATATAAGCAACTGGTTTAGAAAAATTTTTATTATCTAATAAAGAGGCATCATTAACTGTCTCCACAAGTTTAATAGATCCTTTAGGTAATTGACCCATTGTTCCAATAACTTCAGGATGATTGTTATGACCTATTAAAATTATATCATAACCTTTTTTAAATAATTGCTCAGACTCTCTATGAACTTTAGAAACAAGAGGACAAGTTGCATCTACAAAAGATAATTTTTTTTGCTGAGCTTCCTCAGGAACGCTCTTTGGAACACCGTGAGCAGAAAAAATTACGGGTCTTGTGCTGTCTTTAATATCTGAGAGTTCTTCAACAAAAACTGCACCTTTTTTTTTTAGATCTTCAACTACTTGTTTATTGTGAACAATTTCGTGTCTTACATAAACAGGCTTGCCATATTTTGTTATGGATTTTTCAACTATATCGATCGCACGTTTTACCCCTGCACAGAATCCTCTTGGTGATGCTAAATAAATTTTAAGATTTTTTTTCATTTTTTTCTAATAAATATTCAAGCAATATATGCGGAAAAGTTAGTGACGCCAAACCAATAAAAATGACCTTATAAATAGCCTCATCGAGCATATAAAAATTATTCAAAAGATACACTGCAATTAAAAATATTGCGCCAGTGATAAAAGTTAGAGGAATAGCTCTATTTATAAATTTCTTTAGACCTGATTTAAAAGATTTATCTAGCTCAAAAATTAAAGTGATTGAATGTCTTATAGAATGAAGAAAACAAAAATAAAGTGTGAAAGCTAAAATAGGAGTTAAGAAAAGATTTAATATTATCAATGAAAAGAAATCCATAAACATTAATCCTTTTAAGTCAGTGTTTTTATGATTTGAAATATACAAAGATGATAAAAAGCTTAGGCACAATAAAATTATTAAAAATTGATCAGTAAATATTTGAGAATCAAAAACGTTAAAGTTCAAAGTTTGAAATATTTCAATAGTTTTATCCTTTTGAAATAATAGTGGGGCTATGATTACTGTTGACCCTTTAAAAAAGTATAAACATTCAGGTATCCAATATTTTTTTTTAAAAGAAAAAACCGTATCTTCTTTACCAAAGTGGTATGAAGCGACAATTAGAAATAATAACAAAATAACATTAGGAAATATTAACCAGAAAATTATTATTAAAAGTGAAATCAATATGTAAGCAAAATAAAAGGAAAAAGATGATTTATAGCCAAACAATTTTGAGAGTTTCTTTCCTTTAATATCATCTAATGCACCGTGAGAAATTCCTAGAATTAATATTAAGAAAAGACAAAAAATTATTGGTTCAAATTTTGATATGAAATAAAGGGGGCTTACAAAAATACAAAAACTGAAAAATATTACTGAGTGTCTAAAACTTATTTTTTCCATTAATAAAATAACGCTTTCATAAAAATTAATTTAGGCATTTTACTTATAATATTAATATCTTCAAAAACATTGCTTTTATTCGATAAAAATTTGATAGCAGTGTTTGAAGAAGTTTTAAACATATTGAAGAATATATTTGGCATTTTTTCTGGATGATTTTCTAGAACCTTTAAAAATATTTTATCTAAGAGCTGATACTTTCTTCCTATATTATATGCTTTTGTTTTTCCAATTGTATCAATATTTTTTACAATATATTTACTGTGTTCTTGGATATTTAAAAAAGTGTATCCCGTACTCAATCTAGTCATTCCACCAGCTGAACCAATATTGATTATTTTGCCATCATTTTTAAAATTAGGACAAAATAGGGGTATAGCACCCTTTTCTATAAAATTTATTTTATAATTTTTGATACCTAAATTATTTTTAATATAATTTTCTAACTGTAAATCATAATTCATAAGACTTGGGTCTTCTAAGTCTGATAACCATGTAGTTTCAATTAATGCTGTGTTTTTACTGAAGGGAAGAGTATAGAAAAAATGCACATCATTTTTCTGATCACAATTAAAATCCATTAAGTTTACAATTTCGTCATCAAAAATATCATTAGATGTTTCTATTTCAATTCCTTGGAAGTGTTGCCATAGCTTAGATTTATCCAATTTATCTTCAATAACACTGTTGAAAATTAATGAGTTTTTCGAATTAATCTCGTTAAGACGTTTAAAACAACTTACATTAGGATTCAAACTGAGTTTCGAATTTATCTTTTTATAAAATTTTTCACTATTAATACTTTGATAAGGAAAAGATTTATTTATTAATTCGTGAAAACCCTCTGAGGAGTTAATTGTAAAATTATTCCAACTTTTTATCACGCAATCTTCAAAATTATGATCGAAAACTTTCCAGAATGACCATGTTTTATCTCTTTTGTATTCATCACGAGTTTCAATAATAGCCAAGGTTTTTTCTTTCAACTTATTATTAATTTCAAGTTCATAGGCTAAAGATAAACCTGCACATCCACCACCAATAATTATATAATCAAATTCTTTCATTCAAATTAATCTCTTGTTCCAAAATATTATGATGTGAGTGATTATAGTAACTTAAATCCTTAACAAATAATAACTTAACGAAGTCAAAAATTGATAAAAAAGTTTGAACTACTTTTTCAAATAAAGGGACATAGATTTTGCCCGCTTTATTGAAATTTTCTATATTTTTTTGCATAAGAATATAATCACCAATTTTTTTATAAATACGCCTTGCTACGATTACCGAAAATCGAGACCTTATCGATATACTGCTGATAGCTTTAAAAGATTTTTGATAAAAAATTTCAGACTCATATATGGTTTCCTTTATTGAGGAAAAATCAGATTGTATATATTTCCTATTACGCTTATTATCTTCGCATACATCTCGAGCGACATTTGTAAGTTGCATGGCTATGCCAAGATCAATCGCTCCTCTTAGAGATTCTTTATTATTTACTTTCAGTATTTTTGACATCATTAGCCCGACAGTTCCAGCCACCCTATAAGAATAAACAAGTAAGTCTTTTTTTGAATTAATTTCTACTTTTTCTTCAAGGTCTGTTTCAACTCCATCGAATAAATCTATTACAATTTTTTTAGAAATATTTTCACTATTAATTATCGACCACATATCATTTATAATTTGATTGTTAGGATTTTTATTCATGAAATCTTTTTTAAATTTTAAAAAAATTTCTTTTTTAACCTCTAGTTTGTTATCATCATCAACTATATCATCTAATGTTCTACAGAAATTATATAAAGAGGAGCACTTATCAAAAACATCATTTGATAGGAAAAAACTTGCCCAATAAAAAGATTTTGCATTTTTCTTTAATAAATTAGTTTTCATTAAAATAATTTATCTAAAACTTTTGCAGACGAAAGAACACCAGGCATACCCGCCCCAGGATGAGTTCCTGCTCCAACAAAGTATAAATTTTTAAATATTTCTGATTGATTATGAAATCTAAAATAAGCTGATTGTGAAAATTTAGGTTGAATTGAAAAACCTGATCCATGAAGAGTTGCCAAATCTATTTCAAAATAATCAGGTGTCAAATAAAAATCGCTAACAACATTTTCTTTAATCCCAGGTAAAATTGTTTTATCCATTTTTTCTAAAACTAAATTTTTAAATTTATCTCCTTCTTTAATCCAATTTATTTTAGATAAATTATTAGGCACAGGCACTAAAACGTAAAAAGCATCTTGATCATCTGGTGCCATATTTGGGTCTGTTGCTGATGGTCTATGCAGATAATAACTTATGTCATCAGAGAGTATTTTCTTCTCAAAAATTTTATCTAGGTGCTTTTCGTAAGTATCACCAAAATAAATTGTGTGATGGGCTACATCATTATATTTTTTTTTGGAACCAAAATAATAAACAAATAATCCCATTGAATAATCCATCCTTTTCATTTTTTGTTTAAATAAAAAATTATAATCTTTTTTTGATTTAATTAAGTTATTGTAAACATTTGGTGGATCTGAGTTACAAATTATGTAGTCACAATTTATTATCTTTGAGTTATTTATTTTTACCCCTTTTACTTTTTTATTTTCTGTAAGAATTTCTGTAACTTCAGCATCTTTAAAAATCTTAATATTTTCCTCTATCATTAATTTTTCTAGAGCCTTTACAACACTTCCTGTTCCACCCATTGAATAGTGAATACCCCATTTTTTTTCTAGAAATAAAATTAGTGTATAAATTGAAGTGGTGCTAAAAGGATTTCCACCAACTAAAAGAGGGTGCATACTAAATACTCTTCTTAATTTTTCATTGGATATATAATTTGAAACCAGACTATAGACAGATTTGTAACTTTTTAATTTTAATAGAGATGGAATTTGTTTCATCATAAAAGTTAAATTACTAAAAGGTTTGTCAGATAAATCTGTAAAACCTTTATCAAAAATTTTTTCAGTAAATTTAACTAGTTTTTTGTATCCATCATAATCATTAGGATTATATTTTTTAACTTGTTCTTCCATAGATTTATCATCTCCAGTGTAATCAAATGTATCTCCATCATTAAACACGAAACGGTACCACAAATCTAAGGGAACAATTTTTACGTAATCAGAAATTTTTTTGTTAAATAAAGAAAACAATTCTTCAAAGAGATAGGGTGCAGTAATTACAGTAGGACCGCCATCATATATAAATTCACCTTTTTGAAAAACTCTTGCTCTGCCACCAAGGTCAGGATGTTTTTCAATCAAAGTTACTTTATAGCCTTTAGCTTTAAGTCTTAAAGACGCTGCAAGGCCACCAAAGCCAGAGCCGATAACTATTATTTTTTTTGCCATTATTAATTATGGCCTATTCTAACTGGATTTTTTCTTAAGTGCTAATTTTGTTTCTTCAATACTGGATGTGTAAATTTTATCTAGTTTACTTTTATCAAGGGAATTTTTTAATAGTTTTTCAACTGACTCAATAGCAATTCTAACAGAGGTATTTTTTATATCTTTTAGAGCCTGATTTTTTAGTTGCTTAACACGATCTTCAGCATTTTTTTTCCTATTTTCCATGAAATTATGAAAATCCTCATTTACTTTAATTACATTTTTTTCTGCTTCCTCATTAGCTTTATCTATCATTGATTTCATTTCAGTTTTAGAGTTGCTTATTTTTTTTTCATGTTCGGTTAATATATTTTTTGCATCTTCTTTAAGTTTATCAGCTTCATTAATTTGATTTTTGATATTTAGGATATTTTCATCGAGGGTCGTTCTAATTTTTTGAGGTATTTGAAAGTAAATCAATAATCCTACGAATAGGAAGAAGGATATCATTACCCAAAATGTTGCGTCTATTGTCATAAATATTTACCTATATTTTTCTTTGCAACTTCTGCTACAGTAGCTTTAATACTGCTCTCATTTAATTTATCACCAGATATGTTTTCAATAATATTTGAAGCTAAATCTTTTGAAATATTTTGAATATCTAAAATAGAGTTTTTTTTAAGCTCATTAATTTCTTGTTGAGCTTTAGTTATTTCAGTTTCTATCTCTTTATCCATCACATCTTTTTTTGTCTGTATGTCTTTGTCTAATTTATTTTTTGAATCCAGGTGTATTTTAATTACTTCTTTTTTTGAGTTTTCCAAAATTTTTTCATATTCTTTCAATTTTAACTCAGATAAATCTTTAAATTTATTTGCAGCATCTAAGTCATCTTTAATTTTATTTTCCCTATCATCAAGATTATTTTTAATTTTGGGTAGATATAATTTCGCTATTGATATGTATAAAACTATAAATGTTAAAATTAACCAAAATGCTTGTGATGCCCAATACGTTGGATCCAGCTGAGGCATACCCGCCTCAGCTGCAAACAAATCATTTTGTATAGCCGAAATAGCTATTATTAAACTTAAGTAACGCTTCATATTTATAATATTAAAATGCAAATAAAATAATCAATGCTACCACTAGTCCAAATAATCCAGTTGCCTCAGCTAAAGCAAATCCTAAAAGTAAATTAGGGAATTGTTTTTGCGCTGCAGATGGATTTCTCATAGCTCCAGAAAGGTAGTTACCGAAAATAATTCCGATACCTACACCTGCTCCAGCTAGTGCGATTGCAGCAAGACCTGCTCCAATCATTTTTGCCGCTTCTAACTCCATTTTTCCTCCTTTATTAATTAATGGTGTAAATTTAGTGCATCATTTAAATAGATACAGGTTAATATTGCAAAAACGTAAGCTTGTAGAAACGCAACTAATATTTCCAAGCCTGTTAGTGCTACTGAAAAACTAAGTGGTAACCATCCACCTAATATTCCTAAACTTATAACAAAACCTCCAAAAACTTTTAACATTGTATGTCCAGCCATCATATTAGCAAATAATCTTACAGACAAACTCACAGGTCTGCTTAAGTATGAGATAATTTCAATTATAGTTATTAAAGGTAATAAAATAGCCGGTACACCACTAGGTACAAAAATACTCAAATATTTAAATCCATGCTTTGCAAAGCCAATAATAGTAACAGCAATAAAAATAAATAGAGCCAATATTAATGTTACGATAATATGACTTGTAACGGTAAACGAGTAAGGAAGCATGCCCACCATGTTACAGAATAAAACAAACATAAATAAACTAAAGATAAAAGGAAAATAAGGTTTAGCTTTTGACCCAGCTGTATCACTTATCATTTTGGCAACAAAAGTATAAAACATTTCAGCTATAAGTTGCAGTTTGTCTGGAATAATTTTCTTTTCTTTAGTTCCTAGGAATAAAAAGAGCAAAATGACAGAAGCACTTATAACCATGAATAAACTCGCATTGGTAAAAGATAAATCAATACCAGCAATTTTTATTTCTGGTCCAATTTTATGAACATTAAACTGTTGCATAGGGTTGCTTGCCATAAACTCCTTTACTTAGTCTTCTTTTTGCATCCGGTTGGCAGTTCTAATTACATTTAACATGCCTGCACCCGCACCTAAAAAAAAGAAAATTATTATTAACCATGGTTTAGTATCAAACCAATTATCTAAAATAAACCCAATTATTGTCCCAACTGCAACTGCCGCTACTAGTTCTGTGCCTAATTTAAAAGCGTTACCCATAAATGAGCCTCTTTTTTCACTATCAGACAGGACTTGTTTTTTTATTTTTGATTTTGCAATTTTTAGGCGAGTTTTAAAGTCTTCAGGAATTGTCATTATATATTTTTTTAAGCAACTAATTCTTCTGCTTTTTGTAAATCAACAGAAACTAATTGGCTAACACCTTGTTCAGCCATTGTAACCCCATATAGTCTATGCATTCTAGACATTGTTAACGCATGATGTGTAATAATTATAAATTTTGTTTTTGTAATTTTTGTTAGTTCATCTAACAAACTACAAAACCTAGTTACGTTAGCATCGTCCAATGGAGCGTCAACCTCATCTAAAACACAAATTGGTGAAGGGTTTACTAAAAAAACTGCAAAGACCAAAGATAAAGCTGTTAAAGCTTGTTCACCACCTGATAACAATGTTATCGATTGCAATCTTTTACCTGGAGGCGAAACATACATTTCTAAGCCGGCCTCTAAAGGATCATCAGAATCTACAAGTTCAATTTTAGCCGTTCCTCCATTAAATAGTTTTGTATAAACTTCATTAAATTTTCTATTTACTTTTGTAAAAGCCTCAAGCAACCGCTCCCTTCCTTTTTGATTTAATTCATCAATACTTGTTTTTAATTTAACAATAGCAGAATAAAGGTCGGCTCTGTCATCTTCCATTTTTTTTATTTCTACTTCATATTTTTTTGTTTCTTCATCAGCTCTAAGATTTACCGAACCTAAAGATTCTCTTTGCTTTTTTTATCTTTTCTACTTTTTGAGATTGTTCTTCAATAGTTGGTAAATTATCAGGTGATATATCACTCAAATCAGATTGAGGTAAAATATAATTTTCACTTTCTATATTTAATTCATTCTTAACTGAATACAATAAGTCTTTTTTTCTACTTTCCATTCCTTCAATAGTTGCTTCATTTCTAGCTTTATTTTCTCTCAAACCAGATAGTTTTAGTTGAATTTCTTTTAAGTTTTGATTTATAGCGTTGTATTTTTTTTCAGCTTCTATTAATTCATCTTCAATTTCGTCATTTCTTTTTTTGGTGTTTTCTAAATTCTGTAAATTTTGACCCTTGGATGTAGCAATACGTTCTGGATTTTTTTGATTGTCATTTAATTCAACAAGTAATTTATTTTTACGATTAGTCAATTCAAAAGTCATTTTTTCAGAATTAGAATTTAAATTTCTCCAATTTTCTAATTCAATATCAATATTTTTGATTCTTTCTTTTCTTTTTATGGAGTCACTTTGTATAGATTTATCTTTTCCAAATTTTTCTGCATAATCTTCCTGTGAAGTAGTAATTTTTTTGATAAGATTTCTTAGTTCCCTAAAAGAATCTTTTGAAAGTTTTTTATTCTCATCTATATCTTTTTCAATTTGGTCTAATATCGATTCTAATTGTACCTGCAAAGAATCTAATTGAGCTTTTGAATTTTTGAGATCTTTCGATGAATTAGTTTCTACCTCTAATAATTCATTCTCCGTCTTTAATAGCTCTTCCTTTTCTTTCAAGATTCTTTTTTCATTTAAATCAGAGTCTAAAGATATACTTCTCTCACGGTCAAGATCAGACTCAATTGTCTTTATCGATTTTTCAAGTTTTTCCTGTAAAGATTTCACCCTAGACTCTTCCTCTACAAGATTTGACATATCTAAGTTAAGTTTTTGAAGTTTTGCTGCACTCTCCATCTTTTTGTCTCTAAGAGGGGCCAACTTTTTATTTTCTTCCTCTAACAAAGTATTATTGTGATTATAATCAATATTTACAGCACTTATATCATCATCTAGCTCACTAAGTTTTTCTACAATTAGATTTTTATCTTTCTCGATTTCACTAATTTTTAAATAATATAAACCAGCTTCAATTTTTTTTATTTCTTTGGATATTTCTTTATAACGCGTGGCTTCTTCAGCTTGTTTTTTTAAATTGTCGAGTTGTTTTTGTTGTTGTCTTTTTAGTTCATCAGCTCTTTTTAAATTATTTTCAGCTGCATTTAATCTAGTTTCAGCCTCTTGTCTTCTCGCATGAATACCCGAAATTCCAGCAGCTTCTTCGAGAATGGACTTTCGTTCTATAGGCTTGGAAGTAACTAGCTGACCAATTCTTCCTTGACTAATAAGAGATGGAGAGTGTGCTCCAGTAGATAAGTCAGCAAAAAATGTTTGAACATCTCTTGCTCTTACTTCTTTATCATTAATATAATATTTTGAACCTTTATTCCTTTCAATTTTTCTTTTAACATAAATTTCATCAAACTCTTTATACTGCACGGGACCCTCTTGATTTTGATTGTTTAAAAGTAAGGTTGCCTCAGAAATATTTTTTGAAGGTTTATTAGAGGTTCCTGAAAAAATAATATCTTCCATTCCTGAGCCTCGCATACTTTTTGCTGAATTTTCTCCCATGCACCACCTTAAGGACTCAACAATATTTGATTTACCACAACCATTTGGACCCACAATTCCCGTTAACCCATCTTCAATAAGAAAAGTCGTTTTTTCTGAAAAGGATTTAAAGCCAATAATTTCAAGTTGTTTAAAATTCATTTATAATTTTTTATCTATAAATCTTTTAAATTGCTTATAATCAATTTTACCTGAATATTTTTTTTCATTAATGATAATTGTTGGAGTCGAGTTTATTTTATATTTTTTTTGAGCTTCTATTCTTTGTTCTAAAATTTCATCTTGCACTTGATCATCTTTAAGACATTCGTCCATTCTATCATCACTTAAGCCAAAATCTAAACCAATTTTTTTAATTAATTTATTTATTTTATTTATATCTGAACCAATAGCCCATGACTTTTGTTTATTATACATTTCAGTTAAAAATTCAAAATTTTTTGAAGTATTCTTATTACATCTAATGATAATCTCAGCATTCAGTGCGGCCAAATCTAAGGGGAAAGAATGATGCTCAAATTTAACTAGACCTTTATCAATATATTCATCTTTCATCTTTTCATATATATTTAAATGAAAATTTGCGCAGTGAGGGCAAGTTAAAGAAGAAAAAACTTTTATTGTTACTTTAGCATCGGGCCCACCAATTGATAATATTTTACTTTCTGCTTGAACAGAAAAAACAAAAAATATAAAAAAAATCGTTTTATAAAAAATTTTACTTACTTCTATCATTAAAAGCCTTTAGAAAGTTATCAAGAGAGCTCTTCAATTCTTTATTATTAACTTTGCTTATCTTCATCTCTATTTTAGATAAGTTCTTTATTTTTGGAAAGATTTTATCTTTGTTATTTATCTTATCTTGTACAATTTTTAGAGTAATATGGCTAATGCAATTGTAGCCAAAGAAAGTATTGATTTTATCTATTATTTCATTTTTTTCATACTCGATTTCCATTTCTTTTCCATGAATTACGTTTAATATTAAAATTCCATTTCTCATCTCTTTTCCCATCTTTACCGTCAAAGGATAGCAAGCATCAGAGATCTTTTTGCTAACAATTTTAGTCCAATTATCAACGATGTTTGAATAGTTATAACCACCTTTCCTTAAATGTTTTTTTAATGTTTTTGGAATTGAGCTTGAAAAAGGCCTTAGCCCTTGTATGAAAGTCTGAGTTTTATTATTATTTTTACTATGCATTTAAATTCAACTTTATCAAAAAAAATTCTAGCTTGGTATGATAATAGCAAACGTAATTTACCATGGCGTGTTAGCAAAAAATCACCAAAAAAGCTTTATTATAGGCTTTTAAGTGAATTTATGTTGCAACAAACCCAAGTTAAAACAGTGATTCCTTATTTTAACAAATTTACAAAAAGATTTAAGACACTTGAATCATTATCTAGAAGCAATGAAAAGCAAATTTTAAAATTGTGGGAAGGTTTAGGCTATTATAGGAGGGCAAAGCACCTTTTAGCTTCCTCAAAATTACTAGTCAAAAGATATAATTCAAAACTTCCTAATACCAATGAAGAAATTAAAAAATTACCAGGAGTCGGAGAGTATACAGCAAATGCTTTACTTGGCTTAGTTCACAATCAACCAAAAATTGCGATAGATGGAAATGTAAAGAGAGTATTTGCAAGGCTTCTAAATAAAAAAAAAGAAAAGATACAATATAAAAAATTAATTTTATTAAATAAAAAAAAACTCTTTAATATGAATAGAAATGCAGATTTTGTTGAGGCTTTAATGGAGTTCGGAGCTTTAATATGTAAACCAAAAGACCCAAATTGTAACATTTGTCATTTGAACAAAAGTTGTAAATATTTTAAATCTTCTAAAAAAATTAATACAAAAGAAAAAAAAATGATTAAAGAAGTGAATTATGATATTTTTTGTTACTTAAATAGTAATGAACAAATAGCTTTAACCAAAGAAAATAAAATAAGTTTTCTTAAAAATTTTAATTTACCAGAAATAAAGAAAACAAAAAAAATACCGAAAAGTAAAAGATGGAAATTTTTAAAAAATTATAAGAATTCGATTTCAAATTTAAAATTAAATATAAATCTATATTATAAATTTTCCAGGAAAATACCTTCTAATTATAGTTGGTATTTTTTAAAAAATAATAAAGAATTTATTCCAAGCTTCACAAAAAAAATCTTTAAAAAAGTTTCAACATTATATTAATGAAAAAAAAATTAGCAATCATTGGTGCTGGTATAGCTGGACTTACTCTTGCAAACTTTATCAAAAAACACTCTGATCATGAATTTATGGTTTATGAAAAAGAAGAGAGTTCATCTCTTGATGAAGGATACGGTGTTCAACTTGCAACAAATAGCGTTAAAATCTTAAATGAAATTAATTTTAATAAAATTAGTAATGAAAAAATATTTCAGCCACATGCTTTAGATTTTTACGATATTCAAAATAAAAAAATATGTGATTTAGATCTCACTAAATTTAATACTAGTGAAGCCAAATACACAAATTTGCAAAGATCTACGTTAATAGAATATTTAAAAGAGGACATTTATACACAACATTTAAGGTTTGGAAAAAAGATTAAAGAAGTTTCAGAATTGAAAGAAAAAATTTTAATAAAGTTTGATGATAATACAAATGATCTTGTAGATTACGTAATTGCTGCAGATGGAATATTTTCTAATACAAGATCTTTTTTTGAGAAGAAAAAAAATGTACCAAAATACAAGAAAGCTCTAGCTGTTAGGGCAATCTTAAAATCAAAACCTGAACTTAAAATCAATGAGCAAAATATAAGTTTAATGCTAGGCAGTAACACCCATATTGTGCTTTACCCTATTAATAAAAAGAAAGAATTCAATATGGTCTGCATTATAAGAAACAAAAAATACAACCTTAATAATATAAAGTCTTTAATTGAAAATAAAGTTCTTAAACAAAATCCAAATTTAAAGATAGTTTTTAACAACAATATAAATTCTTGGCCTTTATATTTTACACCTAAAATTCTTCCATCTTCAAATAAAAAAGTTTTTTATATTGGCGATGCGTTTAATGGATTTTTACCAACGATGGCTCAAGGAGCGAGCCAATCTATAGAAAGTGCATATGAAATATTTAAATTATTAAAAGAGAATAAACTAGAAAGTGATAATACTTATTTTGAGGAAAGATATAGAAGAGCAAAAATTATTAGAAGAAGATCTAATCTTAATTTTTTTTCATTTCATTTTTCAAGCACGATTATGCAAAAAATTAGAAACATGTTTTTGAAGTTTTTAGTTAAACGGAAAACTTTTATTGAAGGTTATTTAGGTAAAGTCTATAAAAATTAAATTTGTTTTTCGGAGATAAATTTTTGTCTTAAACTATCAATCACTACAGTTGATCCATTGATATTACAGTGCCAGTAAGTCCAGCCATTCCAGCTTTCTGTACCCATAATCTTTGCCGCAACTTTATGAATTGATCCTTCAGATTCTTTATATTTGATACTACCATCCACCATTATCTTGGCATTAATTTTCTTTTTAGGATCAAATAATATTGTTCCTGGTTTTAATATACCTAGTTCTACTAAGGAACCAAAAGGTATTCTTGGCTTAGATTTATTATTTTCTAATGTGTCTAAATAATCATCCTCAATTTTTTTAGTATTAGCAATTCGTTCTTGAGCAGCTTTGAAATATTTCATGTCTCGTTCTATTCCAAAATATTTTCTACCTAGCTTTTTGGCAACCACTGCTGTAGTTCCAGTACCTAAAAAAGGGTCAAAAACAGTGTCTTTTTTGTTTGTTGTAGCCAGTATAATTCTATGTAAAAGAGATTCGGGTTTTTGAGTAGAATGAACTTTTTTACCATTACTTTTTTTTAATCTTTCCCTTCCATTACAAATCGGTAGCATCCAATCAGATCTCATTTGTAAATCGTCATTTAAACACTTGAGAGATTGATAATTGAATGTATATTTTGATTTTTTACTTTTTGAAGCCCATATTAAAGTTTCATGAGCATTAGTAAATCTTGTGCCTCTAAAATTCGGCATAGGATTGTTTTTTCTCCAAATTACATCGTTTAAAAGCCAGTAGTTTAAGTTTTGTAGATGATAGCCCAATCGAAAAATATTGTGATAAGAACCTATAACCCAAATACTTCC
>JBJLEC010000010.1:0-31224 GCA_045566115.1 Candidatus Pelagibacter sp.
AGTTGATTTATTAACAAAAGCTGCAATTAAAGAAATGATTATTCCGTCATTACTACCTGTTCTATCTCCTGTAATTTTATATTTTATAATTTTACAAATTGGAGGAATAGAAGCAGCTTTATCTTCTTTAGGAGCTATGTTATTAGGGGTGATTATTACAGGATTATTTGTCGCAATTTCAATGACGGCTGGAGGTGGAGCATGGGACAATGCAAAAAAATTTATTGAAGATGGAAATTTTGGTGGAAAAGGATCAGAGGCACATAAATCAGCAGTTACAGGAGATACAGTTGGAGATCCATATAAGGATACAGCAGGTCCAGCCATTAATCCAATGATAAAAATTACTAATATTGTGGCTTTACTATTATTAGCTGTAATAGCCCACTAAGTCTTTATTTTTTTCTATTTGAATACATTTTTTGCTTAATACTTTGAAGGAAGTTCTCAACGAAACTTTTTTTCGATAACTCGTTCTCTGTAATTTTTTTGGAAAACTTAACGTCTTTAATATCATTTTTGTCGTAAAATTCTTTATCTATCAGAACACCATATTTATCAAAAGATAACACAAGAATATTATTAGATTTTAATACATGTTTACCTAATTTATGATACTTTCCCTTAATCAAAGTTCTCTCTACATAAATCCAGGTATTTTTATTAGCTATAGATTTTGAGTGGGGGTTGCCAATAATAGCAATTACGTCATTTTTATTGTTTTTATTAATTATTAATTTATTTGATCGATTTTCAAGGAATAAAATACCGTGTTTCTTAACAGGTTCTTGTAATTGACAACCTATTAAAATGAAGAATAAAAATATATATAATAATTTAAAATGATATTTAATTTTAAAAAACATAATTCAGATCTTTATAATACATTATTATATTTGTCTCGAAATTTATTTTTTTATAATAAAGTAAAACTCCTTGATAAATTTGAAACAAGGATTTATCTGATATTTATACATTTTTCTGTAATATTAATCACATTCAAAAAAAAGAAAATAAAATTTCCCCAGGAATCATATGATAATTTATTTAATAATATTGAGAATAATTTGAGAGAATTAGGTTTGGGAGATGTGGCTGTAAACAAAAAAATGAAAGATTTAAATAAAATTTTTTATGATATTTTGATAAAATTAAATTCTTCAAAAGAAAGTTTCACAGTAAATAGAGATTTAGTTTTAAACTACTTTTTAGAATTTAATGAAACTAATAGTGAAAAATATGAGTTTTTTGATCTATATTTTACGAAATTTTATCATTTTTGTTTTGAAAAGCATCACGATATTGTGATAAAAGAAGCCATAAATTTTAAAGTATTATAATGGCTGTACCAAAACGAAAAACGTCTATATCCAAAAAGAAAATGAGAAGATCGCATCACAAGCTATCTTCTGTAAATATAGTAGAGGATAAAAAAACTGGTGAATACAAACTATCTCACCACGTCGATTTAAAATCTGGTTACTATAATGGAAAAAAGATACTAGATATTTAATTACCAATAATGAAAAAAAAAATTACTATTGCTGTTGATGCAATGGGTGGTGAAAATTCACCTTACAAAAACATAGAAGGCTTAAGTATTTTTATCGATAAGAATAAATCTAATAATGATTTTTTTTTCAATTTATATGGAAATGAAGAAGCCATAAAAAATGAAATAGTAAAAAAAAATATTCCTAATGAATTTATAAAAATTATACATACAGATAATGTTGTTTCAGATGAAGAAACTCCTTTAACTGCTATTAAAAATTCAAAAAATACAAGTATGTGGAAAGCTGTAAGCTCACAAATTAATGATGGCGCTGATATTACTTTGTCAGCAGGTAACACTGGTGTTCTATTAGTAATATCAAGAATGATCTTAAAGATGATGAATGAAGTTAGTAAACCAGCATTAGCAGGTTTATGGCCAAGCAAGAAAGGAATTAGTGTGGTATTGGATTTAGGAGCGAATATTGAATGTGATGAAAATAATTTAATTGATTTTTCTAAAATGGGTGCCGCTTTATATAAAGCTATCTTTCCAAATCAAAAACCTTACGTGGGTTTATTAAATATTGGTTCAGAAGAAATAAAAGGCACTGAAACACTAAAAAAAGCTTATCCAATATTAAAGGAACTTAGTAGTGAAAATAATTTTATATTTAACGGGTATATCGAGGGCAATAAGTTAATGGAAGGTGACACAAATATAATAGTTACAGATGGATTCACTGGAAATATAGCTTTGAAAACTGCAGAAGGTACAGCTAAATTTATAACAGACAGTTTGAAAAACTCTTTAACAGAAAATATTTTTACAAAAATATCAATTTTATTTTCTTATTTTTCACTTAAAAAATTTAAATCCAAATTAGACCCAAGAAAATATAATGGTGCCATTTTTTTAGGACTTAACGGGCCAGTTGTAAAAAGTCATGGTTCAACGGATGCTGTTGGATTTTATCATTCAATAGACTTATGTTATAAAATAATTAAAGGAAATTTAATGGATCAAATTAAAAGTAATTTAAACCACTTAAATGTCGATAAACAATAAAAACTTTACTAAGATAAATATTTCAAAAGATATTCAAAATAAATTGGGTCTATCTATAAATTATATTAATCAAATAACAGATGATTTTATTTTAATATTAAAAGATTTAATAAAAGTAAGAGAAGTAAATATAAAAAATTTTGGCACCTTTAAAACTATTTATAAAAAAGAGAGAATAGGAAGAAATCCTAAAAATAATAAAATTTATAAAATAAAATCAAGAAAATCTATAGTTTTTAGAGTATCAAAAAATCTTAATAAAAAAATTAATTAAATATAATGGAGCATCTTATTAATATCTCACAATTATCCACTTTATTAAATTTAATTAATAAAAAAAATAATAAGCCGTCAAATCATATTCTAAGATATTGGGAAAAAGAATTTAAACAAATTAAACCTACAATAATTAAAAATAGGCGTTACTATTCAAAAAAACAAGTAAACATTATCAAATTAATTAAATACTTACTGAAAAACGAAGGTATGACAGTAAAAGGAGTAAAAAATGTTCTTAGTTCAAAAATTAATAGTCTTGACGATTATAATTCAATTAGTTTAAAAGCTCTTTATCAAAAAAGTTTTATTAAAATTAAAAGTAAAAATATTTTAGATACAATAGAGAAAATTAAAAAAAATGGCAAAAAAAACTCACGTTAAAGTAAGAATGGTTCCTGAGAGTGATCCGGATAGCAAATTTATTTATTACGCAAAAAAACCCACCAAAGGAGAAAAAGTCAAAAATAAGCTTAAACTAAAAAAATATAATCCAAACACCAGAAAGCATGAGTTTTTTGTGGAGAAAAAATTACCACCTCATAGTAAATAATTATTTTTTTTTAAAATTTCTAAATTCATAATCAATAAATCCTTTAATCATAGCTTTCCAGATTTTTCCTGTTATTTTATGATCTATACCTTTTTTTTTAGATAGATTTTTGATTTTTGCTAAAATTATAGAAATTCTTTTCTTATCAACTATGTCTTTCTTGAATTTTTTATTTTCGATGACTTGATCAACTAATTTACTTCTTTTTTTTATTATATCTAGCAGAGCATTATCAAGTTTGTCTAGTTTTTTTCTAATTTGTATTATATTTTTATTCATCATAGCGACATAAAGATATTATAAATTTAATTCATTAAAATATATATTTTATTTATGTCATTATATTTAAAAAAAATAAACAACTTATTCTATTACTGGTTGGTCATCTCATTTGCATTGGTTTTTTTGATGATCTTAATTGGTGGGTTAACGAGACTTACTAATTCAGGACTATCAATTACAGAGTGGGAATTATTTAGAGGGATATTACCTCCATTGAACCAAGAAACATGGAATAAATATTTTTTGCTTTATCAGAATATTCCACAATATAAATTAATTAACAGCTCAATGACACTAGATCAATTTAAAATAATTTTTTACTGGGAATATGTTCACAGAATTTTAGGGCGTATTATAGGTTTATTTTTTATGATACCTCTTTTATATTTTCATTTTAAAGGAATAATAAATAAAAAAAACATTTTAACTTGTTATCTAATTTTATCTTTAATTATACTTCAAGGTTTTGTTGGATGGTACATGGTTGAAAGTGGATTAATAAATAATACCACTGTTAGTCATTATCGTCTTTCTGTACATTTAAGTATAGCTTTTCTTATTATATCTATAATTTTTTGGGTAATACTCAATCTAAAAAATAACACTCATAACTATTTTTTTATTAAAAAGAAATATAATTATTTTTTTTACTTGCTGTTTATCTTGATGAGTTTTCAAATAATTATGGGTGCTTTTGTTTCAGGGCTAGATGCTGGTAAAATATATCAAACATGGCCAATGATGAATTATACTTACTTTCCAAATGACTCAATCTTCAACAGTTTAAAAGATTATTTAGATTTTAATAATCATGGTTTAGTACAATTTTATCATAGAAATATTGCATACTTAATTTTTTTGTTAATACTTACTGGTGGATTTGTTATTTTTAAAAAAAAATTTGTAAGATTATATAAATCTTTCTGTTTACTTTTTTTAATACTTCTTTTACAAATATTCTTAGGAATTTTTACTTTAATTACTGGATTAAACATTAATATGGCTTCTGCTCATCAAATTTGCGGTTTGTTGCTCATATTAACAACAATAAATCTTTATTATGATTATACTAATTAAATTGACTTTATTGAATTAAGTTAGTATTTATCGCCATAAATTATGACACCCTTTGTTAAAAAAAAAGATATAAAGAAAGACTGGTATATTATTAATGCACAAAACGCTGCTGTAGGTAGGCTTGCGGCTTATATCGCAACTGTATTAAGAGGAAAAAATAAACCTACATTTAACCCACATATTGATAACGGTGACTTTGTTATAGTTACTAACATAGAAAAAATTAAATTTACTGGAAAAAAATTTACCGACAAAAAATATTACAAGCATACTGGTCACCCCGGAGGTATTAAAGAAATTACCCCGTCTAAAATTGTTGAAAAAAATAAAACTCAAGATATTTTAAAATTAGCAGTTAAGAGAATGCTCCCAGGAGGACCTCTCGCTAAAAAACAATTAACTAAATTAAAAATTTATACTGGGGACAAACATCCTCATGAGATTCAAAAACCCATGCTAGTAAATTTTGAAAAATTGAATAAAAAAAATATAGTTAAAAATTAATGGAAAATCTAAATACAACAAAATCCACTCCTAAAAAAGTCAAATTAGATTTTAAGGATAGTAAGTATGCGACGGGCAGGAGAAAAAGATCTATAGCCAAGGTCTGGGTAAAAAAAGGTTCTGGAAATATTTTTGTAAACGGTATTAAAATGAACGAGTACTTTAAAAGACCCGTTCATCAAATACTGGTTGCTAGACCAATGGAAATTTCTGAAGTTAGAACTAACTATGATGTACGTTGCTCTGTCAAAGGTGGTGGTCTATCTGGTCAGGCAGGAGCTATTATTTTAGGTATATCAAAAGCATTAATTTCCCATAAAGAGTCATTAAAAAAAAATCTAAAAAAAGATAAATTAACTACCAGAGACTCACGTGTTGTCGAGAGAAAGAAATACGGGCATAGAAAAGCCAGAAGAAGTTTCCAATTTTCTAAAAGATAATCATTTAAATTTAATAATTAACTGGACGTGTTATAAGATTGAATGTCTAAAAAAAAGATTAATATTGCTGTTATAGGTGCTACTGGTTACACTGGTTTGGATTTAATACTTCTTCTCTCAAAACATCCAAAAGCAAATATACTTAATCTATGTGCAACAAGAAATCTTGGGAAAAGTATTAAATTTTTTGATAAAAGAATAAAAAGGAGATTGCCTAAAATAACTGCAGTTAAAGCTATCAATTGGAATCTAATTGATTTGGTTTTTTTATCATTACCTAATGGTGAAGCCCAAAAAATTATAAAGAAAGTATATAATAGATATTATAGAGTTAAATTTGTAGACTTATCTGCAGATTTTAGGATTATAAATCCCTCCAAGTATAAAAATAATTATGGCAGCGAACATAAGGCTAAAAAACTTATTAAAGATTCAATTTATGCAGTTTCAGAATTTGTTAAAGATGAAATTAAAAAATTTAGAATTATATCAAATCCAGGTTGCTATCCAACATCTGTACAAATTCCTTTAGTACCTTTAATTAAGAAAAAATTTATAAAAAATTCAATTACGATTGACTCAAAATCAGGATATTCAGGTGCAGGCAAGAATTTAAAAGAAAAGTTTTTACATAGAAATTTATTTGATTCTATTTTTGCATACGGTGTGAAAAATCATAGACATGTAATTGAGATCGATCAGGAACTTAAAAAGCACGCAAAGCAAAATATTAAATTTACTTTTAATCCTCATTTAATACCTACCTTTAGAGGCATACTTACAAGTATTTATATTGAATTAAAAAATGAAATTTCGATTAATAGAATAAGAAATGAACTAATCAAATATTATAAAAATAAGAAATTTATTAAAATTCTAAAATTAAATTCACATATAGGTTCAGGAAATGTGTTAAATACAAATTATTGTGAAATATCAGTATGTAAAACAAAAATAAAAAATAAAATTGTACTTTTTTGTGCAATTGATAATTTGGTTAAAGGAGCTTCTGGTCAAGCTATTCAAAATATGAATTTAATTTATAATTATCCAGAAACATTAGGTTTAAAATGAAAAAATTATTTTTTTTATTAAGTTTTTTATTTTTACAAGGTTGTAATAAACCAAATACTGTATTTGTATGCGGTGATCATGTTTGTGTAAATAAATTGGAAGCCAAACAGTATTTTGAAGATAATTTATCACTCGAGGTAAAAATTATAAATGATAATAGAGATGACAATTTTGATTTAGTTGAATTAAATTTAAACTCTAGCTCTAAATCAAATAAAAAAGTTTCTATCTTTAAAAAGAAAATTACTGATCAAAAAATTAAAGTTCTAACAAATGAGGAAATTGCTTTAAAAAAAGCTCAAATAAAAAATAGAAATAAAGAAAATATAAAAAAACAAAAAAAAAAGAATAAAAAAAGTTTAATTGTTAAAAAACCTAAAAAAGAAATCCAGCTGAAAGTAAAATCTAACAATAAATTATCAAATAATAAAAAAACTGTTAATAAAACAAGAAGAGAATTAGTTGATATTTGTGTTATTCTCAAGGATTGTAGTATTGATGAAATATCAAAATATTTAATTAAAAAAGGTAAAAACGAGGATTTTCCTGACATCACAACAAGAAAATAAATGAAGAATATAAAGAAAATTAATATTGCGATTATTGGTTTGGGAAATATTGGAAGTTATTTATATAAATTTCTTAATACTAACAAAAATATTTTATCTGAGAAAAATAATTGTATTCCTAATATTATTTTTGTATCAGCTAAAAATTATAACAAAAGAAGAAATATTAAAATTCCAAAAAATAAATGGTTAAAAAACTATTTAGATGCCACAAAATCTAAAGATGTTGATATTATAATTGAACTAATTGGAGGTGCTGAAGGTGCGGCTAAAAAATTAGTTTTTAGTGCGCTTAAAAATAGAAAACATGTTGTAACTGCAAATAAAGCTCTAATTGCCAAATATGGAGATGACTTATCAAAGATTGCTGAAAAAAATAAAGTAAATTTAGAATTTGAAGCTGCTGTATGTGGAGGTGTACCCATTATAAGATCCATTAAAGAGGGACTCATTGCTAACAAAATTAATCGTGTGTACGGAATTTTTAACGGTACATCAAATTTCATCTTATCTTCTATGAAAAGAGAAAATAAAAATTTTGACGATGTATTGAACAACGCGAAAAAACTTGGATATGCCGAGTCTAATCCACAATCTGATTTAAACGGTGATGATGTTGCGGCTAAATTAAAAATTCTATCTTCATTATGTTTTAATTCATTTATTAATCATAATATCCATATCGAAGGTATCCATAATATTGATAAAATTGATATAGATAACGCTGACAAACTGGGCTACAAAATCAAATTACTTGGATTTTCAGAAATAATTGATAATAAAATTTATCAAAGAGTTCATCCTACATTTATTAAAAATAGCTCTTATATAGCTGGGATTGATGGAGTGTTAAATGCAGTAATAGTTAACGGTAAACCGGTTGGTGAAAGTGTGATTCAAGGCGAAGGTGCAGGACCAGAGGCAACTACTTCTGCTTTAATTTCAGATATCTCTTCAATCATAAGAGGTAATATTAAATTTCCATTTTCTATTTCTAATAAAGAGAGAAAAAAAATTAAATCTATTAGTATTAGGGAAAGATTTTTTTCAGCTTATCTACGTTTCGATGTTTATGACAAACCAGGCGTATTATCTAATATTACAAATATATTTTCTAAAAATAAGGTGTCAATTAAAAGATTAGTCCAAAATCCTAATAAAGTAAAAAAATCATCTTCAATTATTATAATCACTCACAATTCTAAAGATGCTTATTTAAATAAAATTTTAAGGGAAATTAGTAAAAAAAAATATATTAATAAAAAACCTAAGTTAATTCGTATTGATGAAAACTAATGTCAATTGATCCAAAATATTTAGATTTATTCATTAAAGCTACGGAACACGGAGCCATAGGAGCTTCTAAACATATTGGCAAAAATGATAAAATAGCTGCAGATAAGGGTGCAGTTGATCCTATGAGAAGAGAATTGAATAAGATAAATATGGAAGGTACGGTTGTTATAGGTGAGGGTGAAATGGATGAAGCGCCAATGCTTTATATTGGAGAAAAACTTGGAACACTAAAAGGCCCAAAATTTGATATTGCTGTTGATCCTTTAGAGGGAACTAAATTCACAGCAAACAATGAACCGAATGCTTTTTCTGTACTAGCAATAGCTAATAAAGGTAATTTATTATCAGCACCAGATACTTACATGGAAAAAATCGTAATTGGTTCAAACTTACCCGAAAACTTATTAGATTTAGACAATGGTGTCTCAAAAAATATTAAGCTCTTAGCAGAAGCAAAAAATAAAAAAACTTCTGATCTAAAAGCATGTGTTTTAAAAAGATCAAGACATCATAAAATTGTAAAAGAACTAACAGAAATGAAAGTTAAAATAAACTATATTACGGATGGAGATATTGCAGGAGCTTTATCAGTAATTGGAAGTAAACCTATAAATGACATTTACTATAGTACCGGAGGTGGTCCTGAAGGTGTAATAGTGGCAGCTGCATTATCTTGCTATGGAGGACAAATTCAAGGTCGATTAATTCTAAATAATGATGAAAAAATTAGAGCAAAAAAACTAGGAATTTCGGATTTTGATAAAAAATACAACATTGATGAAATGGTTAAAGGTGATGTAATTTTTTGCGCAACAGGTGTAACATCTGGTGATTTAGCTAATGGTGTAGAAGATTTAGGTAATGAATATAAAGTGACAACATTTGCACTTCACAAAAGCCAAAAAATTATAAAAACTATTTCTAATATTTATAATAAATGAACTCACTTTCCATAAATGGTAAAAATTGGATACTTAAAAAATTTAATCAAGAAGATATTTATTTTATAAAAGACAATTTTTTGTTAGATGAAATTACATCTAAACTATTATCAATTAGAAAAATTAAAAAGGAGGACATAAATTCTTTTCTTAACCCATCTATTAAAAACTTTTTACCAAATCCATACGATTTAATAGATATGGAGAAATCAACTAAGCGAACAGTTTCAGCTATTAATAAAAAAGAAAAAATTGGTATATTTGGTGATTACGATGTTGATGGGGCAACTTCAACTGCTTTACTCGGTCAATTTTTTTCTGAATTAAAAATACCTTACGAGATATATATCCCAGACAGAAGAAAAGAAGGTTATGGGCCAACAATAGAAGGTTTGAAAGAATTAATTCATAGAGGTGTAACAATAATTTTTACAGTAGACTGTGGAACTTTATCTTTTGAGGCAATAGACTATGCAAAAAGTTGCAATATAGATGTCATAGTTCTTGACCATCATCAATCTGAAATTAACTTACCTAAAGCTTACTCTATAGTAAATCCTAACAGATTAGATGATGAATCAAAATTACAATACTTGTGTGCTGCTGGTGTCACTTTTATGTTTCTTGTTTCTATGAATAGAGAACTGAGAATAAATAATTGGTTTAAAAATAATGAAATTAATGAACCTAATTTAATTAATTATCTTGATTTAGTCTCTCTAGGAACTGTATGTGATGTGGTTCCTTTGGTAGGATTAAATAGAGCTATAGTTAAACAAGGTTTAAAAATATTAAAGATAAAAAAAAATCTAGGATTAAAAACTTTATTTGATATTTGTAAAATTGATACCAATCCATCGATTTATCATTTAGGATTTATGCTAGGACCTCGAATTAATGCTGGGGGAAGAGTGGGTAAGTGCTCACATGGTGCAAATTTACTTTTAAATACAAATCCCAAAAATGCATTTAAATTGGCTTCTGAATTGGATCAGTTCAATAAAGAAAGACAAATTTTAGAAAAAGATCTTTTAAATAAAATATTAAACAAAAAAAAGGATTATTCGAAGGATCCAGTATTAGTTGTTAGTGGAAATAATTGGCACGAAGGTGTAATAGGAATTGTCGCTGCTAGATTAAAAGATAGATTTAATAAACCAACAATAGTGATCTCTATTAAAGGTCAAATAGGAAAAGCCTCAGCTAGATCTATAAACGGGTTTGATATTGGCTCAATAATAATAGCTGCAACTCAAGAAAAAATTCTATTAAAAGGGGGCGGTCATAAAATGGCTGGTGGATTTTCAGTAGATATTCAAAAAATAGAGGAGTTTTTTATATAAATTTTATTTTTAGAAAATTTAGAAATATTAATGAAGATCTATCTAGTGATAAACCCTTATACCTTGATAGCATTATATCACCAACAGCAATAAATTTAGATTTTTATAATAAGGTTAATTGTTTAGCTCCTTTTGGATCTGGAAACCCTGAACCAAAATTTATAATAGAAAATCTAAAAACAATTTACGGTAAAATTGTAGGAGAAAAACATATTAAATCTGTTTTAATTGGAGAGGATGGTTCCGCTATTAAAACAATAGCCTTTAATGCTGTTGAAAATGATCTTGGAGCTTATTTGCTTAGAAAAAATGGCAAATTATATAATATTGCAGGAAAATTATCCCTGAATGAATGGAGAGGGCAATCAAATGTAGAGTTTATTATCGACGATATATCTGTTAATAAGACAATCAAAAATAAGGTCCCATCGTCTATCGGTTAGGACAGTTGGTTTTCATCCAACAAAGAGGGGTTCGATTCCCCTTGGGACCGCCAAATATTTATGAAAAAAATTGCTATAATAGAAGAGATACATAAAGACGGATTAGATCTTTTAGAAAAAAATCCAAATTACGAATATGAACTAATTACAGATGTTTCTGATGAAAATTTAATTAATAAACTTCCTAAATTTGATGCCTGTACCTTAAGAGTTTCAAGGTTAGATGAAAAAATTCTCAAACATTGTCCAAATCTTAAAGCAATATCAAGACATGGTGTTGGATATGATAACGTTGATTTAGATTATATCAAAAAAAATAATATTTCATTATTGATAACTGCTACTGCTAACGCGGTTGCCGTAGCAGAGCATGTGTTATCTATGTTTCTATCATTATCAAAATCTATTATTAAGTATGATGAAGAAGTAAGAGCTGGTAATTTCAAAACTAATTCAGGAAAAATTAAAACTTTTGAAATTTTAAATAAAAAATATTTTAATAGCCGGTTTTGGCAGAATTGGAAAAAAACTTATTTCAAGATGCTTGGCTTTTGATACAAAAGTTTATGTTTATGATCCTTATGTAGACGAAGAAACAATAAAAAAATATGGTGGATTTAAAATTGCAAATATTGAAGAAGGATTAAAAATTGCAGATTTTGTTTCTTTGCATATGCCATTAACAGCAGAAACAAAAAATTTATTAAATTATTCTGTTATTAAGAAAATGAAAAATAGTGCAATTATAGTTAATACAGCAAGAGGTGGCATCATAAATGAAGTTGATCTTGAAAAAGCTTTAAATGAAAATTTATTATTTGGTGCTGCTTTAGATGTTTTTTCTAAGGAACCTGTCGAAAAAAGTAATCCACTATTAAAAAATAAAAAAGTAATTTTAAGTCCACATTCAGCTACTTTTACTGATGAATGTACATCTCGTATGGGTGTTGAAACTACTAAAAATATTATTGATTTTTTTGAAAATAAATTAGATAAATCTATGTTACTCAAACTATGATTGACTTCAAAAGAAAATTAAAAAATTTTGGTCCTTTAGAAATTTTGGTTATTTGCTCTTTTTTATATGTTTTTATAATGCTTGTATGGACTGCATCTACAAGGTCAGAGGTAATTAAAAAAGCGAGTGATATAAAATCTAATCATAAAATCGTTGTTGATTTTATAAATGATGAAGTTAATAAATGTAGTTTAAATAACAAAACATCAACTTCCTGGGGTGAAAATTGTAATTCTGTGTGGACTTCTAAAAGAATAGTAAAATATATTTTAGAAAATTTTGAGTTAAATAACCCTTACAATATTACAAAACCACTTATACAAACATCACAAGATCCACGTATTCAAGCAGAAGGTAAAGCAGGTCAGTCTACTGATAAAGGAATTATATTTGTTTCATCAAACAATTTTGAGTCAGAAGCTGGCGCAGAGTGGGTGATTGGAGCTTGTGTTAAATCACCTTGTGTTGCTGCTGGAAATAACGAATTAGTTTCTGCATACCGTTAAATAATAATTTCAAAACCACATTCTTTAGCTGTCTTACTTAGATAATTATATCCTATTTTAGCATATTCAAAAGGATTTGCTTTTGCTGGATCCTGTTCTGCTTCTACAACTAGCCATCCAGAATATTCATTCTCCTTAAGTGTTTTTAGAAAAGGTTTATAGTCAATACAACCATCACCTGGAACTGTAAATGCACCATCTAAAAATGCCTGTCTAAATGTATTGTCATTTTTTAAAGAATTATCTAAAACATCTTTTCTTATATCCTTACAATGCACATGTATTAATTTTTCACTAAATTCTTTTGCTAAATTAATTGAGTTGCCTTGTGCAAATAACATGTGACCAGTATCGATTAATAATTTTACAGAATCTATTGTGCTTTCCATCAATCTTTTAGTTTCTTCTTCAGTCTCTATAACGGTTCCCATGTGATGGTGATAAGCTAAAGGCATATTTTCATCTATCATCATTTTACTAATTTCATTTATTCTCGATATCAAAGTATTCCATTCATCTTTAGATAATTTTGGTCTTTGTGATAAAGGAGTTTTTGGATCTCCCTGAACAGAATTAGTTATCTCTGCAAACACCATGCAAGGAGATTCACAATCTTTAAATAATTTTAACTGGTCTTTCATAAATAAAAATTCATCTTTTGCAGAATTTTTTAAAAGCTGTGCTCCATACCAGCCCGAACATAATGATAAATTTTCTTTTTTTAGTTTAGGTAAAAGTAATTCAGAATTTTTTGGGAATTTTCCACCTGATTCAATACCAGTAAATCCAGCTCTGCTTGCTTCGTTTAAACATTGCTCTAGTGATGTTTTACCGCCTAATTCAGGCATATCATCGTTACTCCAGGCTATTGGTGCTACACCTAATTTTATAGACATAATAATAAGAAAGTATTAAGTTTTTATATTACATTAATAGAATTATTACAAAAAATATACCATGATAAACGTAGCACTTTTAGGTTTTGGCAGGATTGGTCAAATGCATGCTGAAAATATTAATAAAAACAAAGATTTAAAACTCCTATATGTTTATGAAAAAATTGAGTTATTGTGTAAGAAGGCTAAAAAACAATATAATTGTATAATTGAAAAAAATTATAATAATATATTTCACGATAAAAATGTTGATATAATTTTTATCGCAAGCCCAACTAATACTCATATAAAATTTATAGAAAAAGCGATAAAATATAAAAAAACTATATTTTGTGAAAAACCTTTAGATTTAAACATAAAAAAAATTTTTAAAACTTTTAAAAAAGTTAAAAAAAATAAACCAAAAATTCAATTAGGTTTTAATAGGAGATATGACCCAGGTCACTTTTCAATTAAAAAAGATTTAACTAGAAATAAAATAGGAAAATTAGAAAAGATTATAATTACAAGTAGAGATCCTGCGCCTCCGCCTTCCTCATATCTTAAATCTTCAGGAGGGATATTTAGGGATATGATGATACATGATTTTGATTTATGTAGACTATATCTTGAAAACGACGAAATTTCAGAAGTTCATGCTCTTACTTCATCTTTTGAGCCTTTGTATAAAAAAATTAAAGATCATGAACTGGCTGTTGTTACAATGAAATCTAGGAAAGGTGTAATATGCGTAATTACTAATTCGAGACATTGTTCATTTGGATATGATCAACGTGTAGAACTGTTTGGTAAAAAAGGAATGTTATTATCAGGAAATAAAAAAATTGATTCTACAGAATTATTTAATTCAAACGCATCTAATTCGCAGAAACCTTTTTTAAATTTTTTTATAGAAAGGTATAACGAAGCTTATAATTTACAGTTAAAGGAATTGGTTTCTCTTCACCAAAATAAAATTAGGTCAAGATCTACGTTTGAGGACGGGTATATGGCTTTAAAACTAGCTAACGCTTGTTATAAATCAATAAGACTTAAAAAGACTATAAAACTTTAATTTTTAAACATACCACAGGTTGTATCTAAAAAAAAATTTTGATCTTGTTTAATTTTTTTGTTTAAATACCAACAATTATTAAAATCAATAAAGGGAAATAATATAATGAAAAAAGTATACTTAACAGTTGTAGCTCTTATGAGCTGGGCAATGATGTCAGTAGCTGCTTTAGCGGTTGATATTATTGTTGTTTCTCACGGACAAGCAAATGATCCTTTTTGGTCAGTTGCTAAAAATGGAGTTGATAAAGCATGTAAAGATATGAAAATATCTTGCAAATATACCGCTCCAGCAACATTTGACATGGTAGAAATGTCTAAATTAATCGATAATGCTGTTTCTCAAAAACCAAAAGGTATTGTTATAACTTTACCAGATGCTGCCGCTCTAGGTAAATCTGTTAAAGCTGCAATATCAGCTGGTATTCCAGTAATTTCTATGAATTCTGGTTCAGATGATTACATGAAGTTAGGAATTAGTGCTCATGTTGGTCAAACTGAGTTCGAAGCAGGAGTAGGTGGCGGACAAAAAATGAAAGCTGCTGGTGGAAAAAAAGCTCTATGCGTTAACCATGAAGTAGGTAACGTTGCTTTAGATAGAAGATGTGCTGGTTTCAAAAAAGGTTTTGGTGGATCTGTAGAAATACTAGGTACATCTAATGACCCAACTGAAATTCAAAAAGCTGTTGCTGCTAAATTAGGTGGAGGATTTGACACTATTTTAACATTAGGTGCTGGTCTATCTGGTGAAGCTGCTTTAAAAGCTTTAGAGTCTGCTGGTAAAGTTGGAAGTGTTAAACTTGGAACTTTTGATATGTCTCCAGGAATGCTTAAAGCTGCTGCTGGTGGTAAAGTTGAATTCTTAATTGATCAACAACAGTATCTTCAAGGATACTTACCTATAGCTATCTTTGCTCAATACATGAGATATGGAACTATGCCTGCTGGTGTAGTTATGACAGGACCTGGTTTTGTTACACCAAAAAAATGCGAATAGTGTAATTAAATGGGCTGCTCAAGGTTATAGATAAAAAATATATTGAAATGGCCTAGTGATTTATCGCTAGGCCATTTTTTTTAATTTTTTAATTATGTCTACAAAATCAAAAAGTATTGAAAATAAAAAAGAAATTAATCAAGACGAGAGACTTCAGAGGGTTTCAAAATTAAGATTATTATTAAATAGACCTGAACTTGGTGCTTTAGGTGGAGCAATACTTGTTTTTATTTTTTTTGGAATAGTTGCTGGTGATACAGGTATGTTTAGTGCCTATGGAATGTTAAATTTTTTAGATGTTTCTGCTAATCTTGGAATTATTGCTATTGCTGCAGCGATGCTAATGATTGGTGGTGAGTTTGATCTTTCAATTGGTTCTATGATTGGGTTTGCAGGAATTTGCATTGCTATACCAGCTATTTATTGGGGGTGGCCATTATGGATGAGTATTATTTTTGCTTTTTCAATGGCTGTGCTTGTGGGATATTTCAACGGTATACTTGTTGTTAAAACAGGATTACCGTCCTTTATTGTAACACTTGCAATGCTCTTTATTTTAAGAGGAGCTACATTAGCATTAACTAGATTAATTACAGGTAGAACTCAGGTTCCAGGTTTGAGAGTATTAATTGAAAACGATCCATTGGCTTGGATTTTTGCGACAGATACATTTAAATGGGTCTTTACGTGGTTAGGCTCAATGAATTTAATTGACTTGAGGACTGACGGTACTCCATTAGCAACAGGAATACCTCCATCAGTTATTTGGTTTATATTTTTTGCTATTATAGCAACATGGATTTTAATGAAAACAAGATATGGAAATTGGATATTTGCATCAGGTGGAGATAAAAACGGTGCTAATAACGTAGGTGTTCCAGTTGGAAAAGTTAAAATTGGTTTATTTATTGGTACCGCTGTTGCATCTACCGTGTTTGCTACAATTCAGGTTTTAGATGCTGGATCAGCAGATACAATGAGAGGAACTTTAAAAGAATTAGAAGCGATCGCAGCGGCTGTAGTAGGAGGGTGTTTATTAACTGGCGGATATGGTTCAGCTATCGGAGCTGCATTTGGCGCATTAATTTTTGGAACTGTTTCTATGGGTATATTTTACACAGATATTGATACAGATTGGTTTAAAGTATTTTTAGGAGCCATGATGTTGATTGCTGTCATTTTTAATAACTACATAAGAAGAAAAGTAACTGAGAGTAAGTAATGTCAGAATATTTAATTCAATTTAATAATATAAGTAAATTTTTTGGAAAAGTTATTGCCTTAAAAAACGTTACTATGAAATTGAAAAAAGGTGAGATTATGTGTCTTTTAGGAGATAATGGCGCTGGTAAATCAACATTGATTAAAACATTGGCCGGTGTCCACAAACCTGATGAAGGTGAAATAATAGTAGAAGGTAAAAAAACTATTTTTGATGGTCCAAAAGATGCTTTAGATATGGGTATAGCTACTGTTTACCAAGATTTAGCATTAGTTTCTTTAATGAGTGTTACTAGAAATTTTTTTATGGGTAGAGAACCTTTAAAGGGCCCTCCTTTATTTAAAACTTTTGATATTGAAAAAGCAAACAAAATAGCGGCAGAAAGAATGGGTCAAATAGGTATCGATGTAAGAGATCCTTCGCAAGCCGTTGGAACAATGTCTGGTGGTGAAAGACAATGTTTAGCAATAAGTAGAGCAATATACTTTGGCGCTAAAGTCTTAATACTAGATGAACCTACCTCTGCTTTAGGAGTTCATCAAGCATCAGTAGTTTTAAAATATATTGTAAAAGCTGCATCTGAAGGACTAGCGGTAATACTAATTACTCATAACGTTCACCATGCATACCCGGTAGGCAATAGTTTTACAGTTTTGAATCGAGGAAAAAGCCTAGGCACTTACGCAAAAAAAGACATTACCAGAGAAAAGCTTTTAAGTATGATGGCAGGAGGTGAAGAACTTGATAAATTAGAAGTTGAACTTCAAGAAATGAATAGAGCCTCAACCTAATAATGCAAATAGGAATAGATTTAGGTGCTACAAAAATAGAATATGTCCTATTAGATAATAATAATAAAGAATTAATAAGAAACAGAGTTCCAACACCTAACGATTATGACAATACACTTTTATCAATAATTAACATTGTTAAAGATTTAGAAAGAAAAAATAATAAAGATCTAAGTGTGGGAATTTGCCACCCAGGTGCAACGGATAAAACTACAGGGTTAATTAAAAATGCCCATAATTCTCAGTGGTTGAATAAAAAAAACATAGTTAAAGATTTAAAAAAAATTTTGAAGAACAATATTTATTCTGAAAATGATGCGAATTGTTTTTGTTTATCTGAAGCTTTTGATGGTTCCGCTAGTAACTATGAAACCGTATTTGGTATTATTTTAGGATCCGGTTGTGGTGGTGGCTTTGTAATAAATAAAAAAATTATATCTGGTTCAAATGGTTTAGGTGGTGAGTGGAGCTTAAATCAAATGCCGGAGATTAATAATTCAAATTTAAAATCTGAAAACAAATTAGATTTTTCAAATAGAATAGAAGGTTATCTTTCAGGAAAATCAATAGAAAAAAATTACCAAAAAAAATTTAAAAATAAATTAACAGCAAAAGAAATTTTTTCTAATTACAGAAATAAAGATAATAACGCTTGTACTTTTATAAATGACTACAAAAACAAATTGGCTAGGTCTCTTGTAATAATTATTACTACTTTGGATCCAGATGCCATTGTTTTTGGTGGTGGTTTATCTAATGAAATAGATTTTTTGGATGAGATTAAAAGAATTACATCTAATCTAATAAATGAACCTAATTTAAAAACAATTTTTCTAAAACCTCTATATGGGGACGCAAGTGGTGTAAGAGGCGCTGCGTTATTAGGTAGAAGTAAATCTATTTAAGAATTTTTTTAATTTTATCCTGAGTAAATTGTTTGGGTGTATCACAATGAGTTGATAATAATACAGATTTATGGCTCTTAGCTGACTTCATAATAGATTGAATTATATCTAATACATGTAATGATAGTTCACCATTACACATATGTTTATCTTTATTTTCGATAGAATATGCCATTTCTGATAATCCGGCTCCTCTATAATTAGCATTTGTTGGTGACTCATTAGCTCGTGAACTTTGATTTTTAATATTTATTTTACCAAGTTCTAAATTATTTGTTTCATGTTCAGTCCATTTACCACCTAATTCCAAACAGGTAAAAGCAGAACCTCCAAACATATTTGGATCTGGAACAACAATTGATCCTTTGTCACCATATAATTCAATATGGTTTCTTTTATGATCTTTAACATCAAAAGATAAAGTCATTTGTATTAAAGAATTATTCTTAAATTCAAGTGTTGAAACATATGTAGTATCGCATTCGACTTTAAATTTTTTTCCTTTTCTAGGTCCTGTGCCAATTTCCCTTTCAAAAAAGACTTTTTTTGATTTACTTGTAACTGATTTTACTGCTCCTAATAAAGTTACTAAAGCTGTTATATAATAAGGACCCATATCAACTACTGGGCCTCCTTCATTTGCTGCAAACCATGGTTCAGGACTTGGATGATAAGACTGAACTCCAGGGTATGCAAATATTGCATTACCTAAATTAATTTCACCAATTAATCCACTCTCTATTAGTTCTTTTGATTTTTGCACACCAGCCCCTAAAACAGTATCGGGTGCACTCCCTAAATAAAGGTTATTTTTTTTTGATAATTCTAAGAGTTTTTTTCCATCATCAAAATTAATACATAGAGGTTTTTCGCTATAAGAATGTTTTCCTGATAACAGAGCTTTTTCAGAAACTTCAAAGTGAGCTTTAGGAATAGTAAGGTTAAGAATAATTTCAACATCTTTATCTTTAAAAATATCATCTATATTTGATGATTGAATACCGTTTTCTTTTGCACATTTTTCAGCTGCTTCATTATTAATATCAGCACATTTGATTATCTTAATATTATTAAAATATTCTTCTGCCCTAAAATAAGTTTCAGATATATGGCCGCAGCCAACTAGGCCAACATTGAAGATTTTATTCATGCTATTTAAACACCTTTTCTTTGTTTCTTTTTTCCTTCCAGATGTTCTTTAAGAGATCTTTTGTTTTCTTCAGTAGTTGGTATTGAGAGAGTAGGGCTTTCCCAATAGGCAGAACCCTCTAACCATTGGTATCCATCAGTATGAATAGATATAACATATGTTTTTTTAGATTTTTTTTGCTCTTTTAAAAGCTTCTTCAAGTTCTGCAATAGAGTTTACCTGCTCACCATTAGCACCCATACTTTTTGCATGACTTGCAAAATCAACTGGAACTAAATTTGAATTATTAGAGCTTTTAAGTAGACAATTAAATTCTTTTCCACCTTTATAAAGTTGAAGTCGATTAATTACAGCATGACCACCATTATCACAAACAATAATTATTAATTTATTATTGGTAATGACAGAACTATAAATATCAGAATTATAGAGTAAGTATGAACCATCACCAACAAATGAAATTACTTCTTTATCAGGATAAGCCATTTTAATTCCTAGTGCTCCAGATATCTCATAACTCATGCAACTAAAACCCCATTCTGTTTCATGAGTGTTTAATTCTCTTGGTTTCCAAACTTGAATAACTTCACCAACTAAGCCACCAGCTGCTGTTACTGCTATATCTGACGGGTCCGAATTTCTATAACATGCGCCAACTACTTGAGCATAACTCGGTAATTTTTGATTTGTAGGACCACTTTCTTTATCGACGTAACTTTCCCATTCCTTTAATTCAACTCTAGATTTTTTATGCCAGCTATCATCTGCTTTCCAATTACCTAATGCTTGTGAAAGTTCTATTAAAGAAACTTTTGCATCACCTACAATTGCTTGTGCCATATGTTTGTTTGCATCAAATCTTGCTGCATTTATAGAAACCAACTTAAAATTAGGATTTTCAAAATTAGCCCAAGAACCAGTTGTAAAATCAGCTAACTTGGTTCCTATTGCAATTGCTGTATCTGTTTCTTTGCTAAGATTGTTTGCTGCTCTACCACCCAATCCTCCAATTACCCCTAAGTAATGACTATGATCTTTTTTCATTGTTGAATAACCCATAACTGTTTGTGTTACAGGGATATTATGTTTAATTGCAAAAGCACTTAATTCATTTGTTGCATCTGAGTAAAAAACTCCACCTCCTGAAATTATAATAGGTTTTTGTGATTTTTTTATTAATTCAACTGCTTCTTTAATTTGAAAATCATCTGGTTTAGCTCTTCTTATCGTATGAATTCGTTCTTTAAAAAATTCCTCTGGATAATCATAAGTTTCTCCTTGAACATCTTGACTTAAAGATATGCATGCAGGTCCACAATCTGCTGGATCTAGCATTACATGTAAAGCTTGTTGTAAACTTGAAATTATTTGTTCAGGTCTAGTAATTCTATCAAAATATCTTGTTACAGGTTTAAAAGCATCATTGGCAGTTATGCCTGGATTATTAAAATGCTCAACTTGTTGTAAAACAGGATCAGGAAAACGACTAGAAAAAGTATCACCTGGTAAAAATAATATAGGAACACGGTTACTCATTGCTACAGCTGCGGCTGTTACCATATTTGTTGATCCAGGACCAACTGATGAAGTAGCAACAAAGATTTGTTTTCTTCTTTTTGCTCTTGAATAAGCTATTCCTGTAAGTGCCATGTTTTGTTCATGATGACCTCTCCAAGTAGGTAATTCTTTTTGATTTTCTTGTAGAGCTTGACCTAAGCAAGCAACATTACCATGACCAAAAATACCAAACACACCGGGAAACAAAGGTGCTTTTTTTCCGTCAATAAGAGTTTTTTGAGCTATTAAAAATTTAACTAAAGCGTGAGCACAAGTAAGTTGAATGTTTTTCATAAATTCAATATAAACTATTTAATTAATATTCTAATTTCAACAATATATGTACGAAAAATACGGACAATTCATTGATGGTAAATGGCAGAAATCTTCAAGCGGTGAAACGTATGATGTTATAAATCCAGCAACTGAAGAAGTTATCGGTAAGGCCTCAAAAGCAAATAGTGAAGATATACAAAAAGCACTAAAATCGGCTGAAAAAGGTTTAAAAATTTGGAGAAATACTTCTCCTTGGGAAAGATCCAAAATTATTAGAAAAATATCTGAGTTAATGAAGCAAAGAGTAGATATCTTATCTAAATGGTTAACACTAGAAGTTGGAAAACCTTTAACTGAAGGTCCAGGTGAAATAGGTGGTGCAGCTGATATATTTGAATGGAACTCAGAAGAAACTAAAAGAATTTTTGGAGAAATTAATCAGAGTCGTTTTCCAAATACAAAAATTCATGTAATATACCAACCTGTTGGAGTTGTGGCTGCTTTAATACCTTGGAATTTTCCAGTTGTTTTAGCATCAAGAAAGATTTCAACTGCTTTAGCTGCAGGTTGTTCAGTGATTGTTAAGCCAGATGTGATAACACCTGGCAGTGTAATGGAAATAGTCGATATATGTAGAGAGGCTGGTGTACCTCCTGGTGTAGTTAATTTATTATCAGGCGATCCAGCAGGAATTTCTGAAGAATTAATTAAATCAGATATAGTTAAAAAAATATCAATTACAGGTTCTACTAGAGTTGGTAAATTAATATTAAAGCAAGCAGCAGATAAAGTTCAAAGGGTCACAATGGAACTTAGTGGTCACTCTCCTTTCATTGTTTTTGATGATGTAGATTTAAATAAAGTAACTGATATGGCAATAACCTCAAAATTTAGAAATAATGGTCAAGTCTGTATTTCACCTAATAGATTTTATATTCATGAAAGCAAAAAAGACGAATTTGCCAATTTAATGGTTAAAAAAACAAAAAAATTAAAAATTGGTAACGGAATGGACAAAGACACTTTACTGGGACCACTGTGTACCAAACAAAGATTAGAGGGAGTTGAAAAATTAGTTGAAACTACAAAAAAAGAAGGTGGAAAAATTTTGTTAGGCGGAAAACGAGATGCTAACTTTAATAAAGGTTATTATTATGAACCTACAATATTTGATGACATAAAAGATAATTTTACTATTATGAAAGAAGAACCATTTGGACCTATTGTTCCTATTCTTTCATTTAAGAATTTTGATGAAGTAATGGATAGAGCAAATGACAATGATTTAGGTTTGTGCAGTTATGTTTACACGACTGATTTGAAAAAAGCTAATAAAGCATCTGAAATTTTAGAAACAGGTTGTGTAGCAGTTAATACACCTGTTGTAGCTGTTGCTGAGGCTCCTTTTGGTGGCATCAAACAAACAGGTTACGGTAGAGAAGGTGGCTCAATGGCAATCAAAGATTATTTAAATATTAAATACACACATTTTGGTATCTCTTACGAATGAGGAAAAATAAATTAAAAGAACTTTTTAAAGCTGGAAAACCAATCATCAATAGTTGGCTTGCCATTCCTAGTTCATTTTCAGCTGAAGTAATGGCCAATCAAGGCTGGGATTCGATTACAATTGATATGCAGCATGGTTTAATTGATTATCCTAATGCTGTTAATATACTCCAAGCAATTTCTACAACAGATGCAACGCCTTTGGCGAGAGTAAACTGGAATGAACCTGGTCAAATCATGAAAATATTAGACGCTGGCTGTTATGGAGTTATCTGTCCTATGGTTAGCAATAGAGAAGAAGCAGAAAAATTTGTGCAAGCTTGTCAGTATCCGCCAAAAGGTTACAGAAGTTTCGGTCCTGTGCGAGCAAACATCTACGGCGGATCAGATTACGCAAAACATGCAGATAACGAAATTTTAAAATTAGCGATGATTGAAACAAAAGAAGCTCTTGAAAAATTGGATGAAATTTTAGATACACCTAATCTTGATGGTATATATATTGGACCAGCTGACTTAAGTCTTGCTGTTGGTGAGGAGCCAGGTTTTGATAAACCAGAAAATTCAAAGGCTTTTTCTGAAATATTAAGAATTCTTGAAGCTGCCAAAAAAAAGAATTTATTAGCAGGTTTACATAACGGCACACCGGAATACGCTCAAAAAATGATAGATAGAGGCTTTAATCTTGTAACAGTCGGATCAGATAGTAGATATATAGCTTCTGGAGCAAAATCTGACCTTGCTAAGTTAAAAGGTAAAAGCAAAGGACCAGATACTAAAGGCTATTAATTATTAATGTCTTTTTTTGTATATATGCTCAAATCAAAGAGCATTAAATCAGTTACATATGTTGGATACACAAATAACCTAACAAAAAGAATCAAACTTCATAACTCAGGAAAGGGTGCTAAATTTACTAGAGGAAGAAAGTGGGTATTAATATATAAAGAAAAATTTAAATCAAAAAAAGAGGCAATTTCTAGAGAATATTATATAAAGAATAACAAACCATTAAGAAAAAAAATTAAAGAAAATTATTTGTGAAAATAGCTATTTTATTACCTTATAAAGAAAATTTTTCCCCAGAATATCCAGGAGCCGTGTCTTTGTTTGTTAATGAAACAAGTAAAAATAGTAAATTTAAAAAAAAATAATTGTTTTTGGTAACACCAATTTTAAAAAAAAATATAATTTAAAGTATGTTAATATTGATTTATTAAAAAGTCCTTTATGGAGTCAAACAAAAAATTATGTAAACAAATTTAGTAATCTACTCAAAAATTATGATTTTTCTATTATAGAAGTGCATAATAGACCAAGTTATATAACACAATTATATAATAAATATCCTTATAAAGTATATTCCCTATATTTTCACAATGACCCTCTATCAATGGATGGATCAAAAACAACTCGAGAAAGAAAAAATTTATTAAAATATTGTTATAAAATAATTTTTAATAGCAATTGGTCTAAAAAAAGATTTTTAGAGGGGTTAGATAATAAATTTGTAAACAGCAATAAACTTGCTGTTTTTTTTCAATCTGCACAAAAAAAACAATATATCTATAATTAATAAGAAAAAAAATTGGATTACATTTGTAGGAAAATTAAATAAAGCAAAAGGCTACGATATTTTTGCCAAATCTATAAAAAAAATTTTAAATGAATATCCTGATTGGAAAGCAAAGATAATCGGAGATGAAAAAAGAGAAAAAATTTTTTTAAAACATCCAAATGCACACATACTTGGCTTCTTAAATCACGATAAAGTTCTACAAATTTTTAAAAAGACTAGTATAGCTGTAGCATGTTCAAGATGGGAAGAACCTTTTGGACGTACTAGTTTAGAAGCTGCAGCCAATGGATGCGCAGTAATTATAACCAAAAAAGGGGGCTTACCTGAAACTATAACTAATGCAAAAATTTTAAATGTATTAGATGAAAAAACTTTAACAAAAAATATCAGGAAACTAATTGTTGATAGAGCTCATAGAAAAGCTCTCCAAAAACTGTCAATTAAAAATTTTTATTTAACACACAAGTTTGTAACTCATAAAATTGATAATTATAGGAACGAAAAGTTACAAATTAATAACAATTTTTTTATAAAAAAATCTTTAAACAATTTAAGAATTTTACATATAACAAATTTTAACGAAAGACTTGATGGTCGATTATTTTTTAATACGGGAAGAAGAATCAATAATGGATTTATACGACAAGGTCATAGTGTGTTAGGATTTAGCGATAGAGATATTCTTAAATATTATAAATCCTTTAACGATTTAAAAGGAGCTAAAACATTAAATGATAAACTAAGAAAAACTTGTTATAATTATAAACCTGATCTAATAATTTTGGGTCATGCAGACTTAATTTCAGCGGATTTAATTTTAGAATTAAAGGAAGATTATCCGAATACACGTTTTGGTCAGTGGTTTTTAGATCCTTTAAATAAAAAAGGTCCAGATTTTTGAGAGAAATAAAAAAAGAATTTTAGATAAAATTAACGCCGTGGACGCAACTTTTTTAACAACAAGTCCTAATGTTTTGAGTTTTTTAAAAAATAAAAATTCATTTTATATTCCAAATCCTTCAGATAAATCTTTTGAAAGTTTAAATAATTTTGAGAAATCATGCAATGTAGATGTTTTTTTTGCATTAAGTCATGGTGTGCATCGAGGTGTTCTTAAAATGGGTAAGACTGATGATCGAATAAACTTTTTGAAAGATTTACAAGCTAAAACACCAGATGTAAAATTTGATTTATATGGTATAGATAAAGTTCAACCTATTTGGGCTGATCATTATTTTAAAACTATTGCTAATGCTAAAATGGGCTTAAATTTAAGTAGAGGAGAGGCAATCAAATATTACAGCAGTGATAGGATTACACAAATTGTAGGAAATGGTTTAGTTTGTTTGATTGATGAAAAAACAAAATATCAGGATTTTTTCAGCAAAGATGAAATGATTTTTTATAAAAATTCAAATGATTTGTCTGAAAAGATTTTAAAAGTTGCTTCAGACGAAAAATTTAGAAAAAAGGTAGGTAAAAAAGGAAAGGATAAATATATGAAATATTTCAATTCAGATCTTGTTTCTAAATATATTATAGATAAAACATTGGGTGTTAAAAATAATAAAAAAAATTTATGGGAAAAATAAAAAAAAAGGTCGCTCTTATATTTGGGATTACTGGTCAAGACGGATCATACTTAGCTGAATTTTTATTAAAGAAAAACTATATAATCCATGGTGTAAAAAGACGATCTTCAAGTGCAAATACAGAAAGAATAGATCATTTGTTTGATAGTTTAAACTTTTCAAATAAGAATTTCTTCATTCATTACGGAGATATTTCAGATGGGACTAGCACTCTTAGTATTATTAATAAAATTAAACCAGATGAAATTTATAATTTAGCAGCTCAAAGTCATGTAAGAGTTTCTTTTGATGTTCCTGAATATACCGCCGACATTACAGCGCTTGGTGCATTAAGAATATTAGAGTCAATTAAGATTCTCAATTTAAAAAAAACTAAATATTACCAAGCATCTAGTTCTGAAATGTATGGTCTTGTTGATAAAAAGAAATCATTAAATGAAAAGACACCATTTCATCCTAGATCCGTTTACGGTGTTTCAAAAGTTTTTGCTTACCATACTGCCGTACATTATAGAGAAGCGTACGGTCTTTTTGCATCTAATGGAATTCTATTTAATCACGAGTCTCCTAGACGTGGGCCCACTTTTGTAACAAAAAAATTGTTCAAGGTTTAGTACGTATTAAAAAAGGATTACAAAAAAAACTTACCCTAGGTAATTTATATGCAGTTAGAGACTGGGGTCATGCTAAGGACTATGCGGTCTCAATGTGGAAAATTTTACAGTATAAAAAACCAGATGACTGGGTAATTGCAACCAATAAAGAAAATACGGTAAAAAACTTTGTAAATTTGACTGCCAAAAAACTTACAATAAAAATAAAATGGATCGGTAAAGGAATCAAAGAAAAAGCAATCGATATGAATACCAAAAAAACTATTATAGATTTAGATCCTAAATTTTTAAGACCAACTGAAGTTGACTTTCTTAGAGGTGATTTTTCAAAAGCGCGAAAAAAGTTAAAATGGAAACCTCTGATATCCACCAATGAATTAATTGATGATATGATTCAAGATGAAATGAATAGATAAATATTTTAGATGAATAAATATTTTTATCCATTAATTGAAAACCCCTATCGAAAAAGTGACATTAACGAAGCTTTAAAAGTTTTAAAGTCAAAAAGATTAACTATTGGTCCCGTTACTGATAAATTTCAAAATATTTTCACTAAAAAATTAGGGTCTAATTTTTCATTAATGGTTAATTCTGGGTCTTCAGCTAATTTACTTGCACTGCAATGCTTAATAAATCCTTACAGAAAAAAAAGGTTAAAACCAGGAGATGAAGTTTTAATTCCATCGTTATGCTGGTCAACATCTTTATGGCCAATCATTCAATCGGGTCTTAAGCCAAAATTTGTTGATATTGATTTAGATAGTCTAAATATTAATCTAAATGATTTAAAAAAGAAAATTTCAAAAAAAACTAAAGCAATTTTGATAGTTCATGTGCTTGGTAATTGTGTAGATATGTCTGAACTTATGCGGATAGTTAAAAAGCACAATTTAATATTGATTGAAGACACATGTGAGTCACTGGGAACTAAATATAAAAATAAATATTTAGGTACTTTTGGTGATTTCTCTTCGTTTTCTTTTTACTCATCACATCAAATTTCTTCAGGAGAAGGTGGCATGATTTGCTGTAAAAATAATGATGATCATGAGATTATTAAATCATTAAGAGCCCACGGGTGGTCAAGAGGTCTTAAAAATGAAAAAAAAATTGCAGCTGCTAACAAGCATTTAGACAGTAGATTTATTTTCTATAATTCAGGATTTAATTTAAGATCTACAGATATAGCTGCTAGCATAGGTCTAAATCAGTTTAAAGATATTGATCAATTTATAAAAAAAAGATCAATTAATAGAGACAAAATTCTTAAAATATTTAAAAAAAAAATTAAAATGATGAAATATTTGTCATTTATAGATGCAAACAATCATGTAAAAGCATCATGGTTTGGAATACCAATTTTACTTTCTAAAAAAATTAATAGAAATAAATTTTTAAAAAAAATAGAAAAACTTGGTGTTGAAACTAGGCCAATAATAAGTGGGAATTTTCTAAAACAACCTTCAATTAAAAAATATAAACTCAATAAAAAATCTAATTTTAAAAATTCTGATATAGTAAATAACCATGGTTTTTTTATTGGGCTACCAACAAGTGCTATATCAGATAAAAATATTAAAAAACTTGTAGGTGCATTTGAAAAAAGTCTCTAAAAAAATAGTTCTTATTACAGGTAAAAAAGGAGTTCTTGGATCTTATTTTCACAAAAAATACAAAAAAAAATATAGAATTATACATTTACCATACAGACTTGAAAATTTTGATAAAATTGAAAAATGGATAAAAAATAAAAATTTTCACTTTTTTATTCATTTTGCTGCAATTACATCAAAAACAAATAAAAATTTTAATAAAATAAATTTAATTAATAAGGAAGTTCCAATTAATTTAATTAATTTGTTCCAAAAAAGATTTATTAAAAATTTTAAATATTTTTTATTTATATCTAGTAGTCATGTTTATGGATTTCATAAAAAGAAAATACTGGAAGGTGATAAAAGAAAACCATTTAATAAATATGGAAATTCAAAAAAAAATGTAGAGGATTTTATTATTAAAAATAAAAAAAAATTTTATTTTCAAATAGGGATTGCAAGATATCTTTAATTTTACTTCTAATAAACAAAATTATGGTCATTTTGTTCCTGATATGTATTCAAAAATTAAAAATCGAAAAAATTTGATAAATTTAAATATTAATAGAGATTTTATTCATATAGATGATGTCACTAGATCTTTAGAATTAATGATAAAGAAACAAATAGATAAACCTATAAATATTTGTAGTGGAAAAAAAATAAATTTAATTTCATTAACAAAAAAATTAAATTTAATGACATTTAATAGAGACTTAAAATTTATCAATTCAAAAAAGAAAAATAATCAAGATATTTATGGTAATAATAATTTATTAAAAAAACTTGGAATAAAAAAATTTAAAAATTTAAACATTATTTTAAAATCTTTCTTACATGGAAAAAAAGCAAATATTAGTAATAGATAACTCTGGATTATCATATATAGGAAGTGACATTAATGGTCCTATATTAAGGGGAACGGAAACTTCTTTAATATTGCTGTCTGAAGAATTAACCAAAAAGAATTGTGATGTTTTTTTTGCAAACAAAACAAACCAAGAAAAAAGTGTAAATGGAGTTCATTACATTAATGAGAAAAATATTAATAAAGAAAAAACGTATGATTTAGCAATAGCCGTTTCAAATGCAAATTTATTCAATAAAATAAAATCTGTTAAAAAAGCTATATTTTCTGTCAGTAACCAAAGTTTAGAAAAATTTTTAAGAAAGAGACAGTTTATTTCTACTTATACTCATAAACCTGTCATTGTAACTTTATGTGACTATCAATTTAAAAAAAGAAGCTTTCTTACTTCGCCTTTTGGTAAATTAACTATTCCAATAACAGTGGATAAACAATTTATTGACGAAAAAATTGATATAAATTTTATTCCTCCCAAAAAAGCTATTTATAACATTAGATCCAATAGAAACTTAGACGCTCTTCTAGATATATGGATCGATTTAATTTATCCGAAGAATAATAGTCTAGAATTTTATATTACACCTAACCTAGTTCAATATTCGGATAAATTTAAAAATTACAATATTTTTCTAAGAACCTTAGGAAGCAGGAGAGAAATGATTGATGAATTAAAGCATTCAAGAGTTCTTTTATATTTAGGACACAAATCTGATATCTTTACTCTAACTGCTGAAGAGGCAATTAAATTATGCGTACCTGTCATAACTTATGGTATCGGTTCATTGAGTGAGAGAGTTAGTCATGGAGAAAATGGTTTTATTGCAAAAAATTCCTCTCAATTTGCTAAATACACTTTAGACCTAATGAATGATGACTCTATCCTTAAAGAATTAAAACTAAGATGTTTAAAAAAAGAACAGAAATAACTTGGTCTGTTATTGCCGATAATTGGATTAAAAAATTCTTAAAATGAAAAACATAATTATTTTTAAAAATGATAGACTTGGAGATTTATTTCATTCATTAAATGGCATTAATAATATTATGAATGAACATAGGGATGATAATATAGAAATTTATCTTTCGAATTATTCAAAGAGTTTCTCTTTTCTTTTTGATAAGACTAATGTCAAAATCAATTATCTAAATTATAGCTTGTCATTAATTGAAAAATTAAAAATATTTAAGATATTTTTAAATAACTCAATTGATAAAGTTTATATTCTAAGTCCTAAAAATTTTTTTTTCTATTTATCTTTTTTTTTTAAAAAAACTAAGTTTTATGGAATAACAATTAAAGAAAAAAATAAAGAAAGACCAATAACATATATAAACAAATTTCTTTTTAAATTTAGGACTAATAATAGAAAAGTTAAAAAAGAGGTGAGTCAATTAAATATATTATAGAAGATTTATGCTCTAATAATTTACAATCAAATGATGGAATAATAAATGTAAACCCTAAAAGTAATTTTAATTTTAAAATTTTTTCACAAAATAAATATTGTCATTTTCATTTCAAAAAGTTTCTTTATGAAAAGAAAAAATGGTCTTTTTCTAATTTAAGTTCATTTTTGAACATTTTGGTCAAAAATAAATTTAGAGTTCTTTTAACTAGTGATATTGAAAAAAATGAATTTAATAAAATTTTTAAAGATAAATTCAAAACAGTGGACTTTGAAGATGCCAATATTAATAAATTATCTTCTAGTTTAACTGATGATATTATTTA
>JBJLEC010000011.1:0-30484 GCA_045566115.1 Candidatus Pelagibacter sp.
AAATTAATTATTTAGAAGATTTACAGTTTAGAACTTTTTATGAAGGACACCAAAATTACGGCAAAGTTTTTTTGAAAAATTAATTATTATTGTAAATTAATTCAAGTATAGCTTTTTTGGCGTTCAGTGTCTGATTTTTTAAAATCAATTCATTTTTGCTAATTAATTCACTAATTTTTTTTGTTTTATTTTTAAAATCATATTTTGTTTTTTTTATAAAATCATCAAGATTTTCAATTTGATCTAATTCCATAGAAGTACCTACTTCATTTTTAAATTCTTTTTCAATTGTATTAATTTTTATTTTATCAAAATACAAGTTATGAATTTTTTCTAAATAATTAATATATAGAACTGGTTTTTTATAAATAATGTAATATTCTAAAGCTATACCTCCGTCATCAGTAATTAATAAAGAAGATTCATTTAGTGGTTTTAAATTTGAAATATCAGTATTTATTTCGAAGTTTTTATAATTTTGTAAATTTTTTCTAACCCTATTAATAGTTTTTTGAGATCTTTTTGTAGCCTCAGGATGTGTTCTTAAAATTACTTTATATTCTAATTCGACTAATTTTTTAAGGAAGCTTTCAGCATAATTATCAAATAAATTATTTTTACTTTTGTTCCAAGACAAAGCAAATAAAATTTTATTATTATCTTGGCTATTTAAATTTTTTTTAAAGTCATCATGTAATTTTTCTAAATAAAGATATCCAGTATTGAAAATTTTTTTTTCTTTAAAATTAAATAATTTCTCGCAGTACTTCAATTCTTTTTTTTGATACTCCCCGTTACTAAAAATTACGTCAAAATTTTTAAAAGCAGTATGTGTGTAACATTTATGTATACTCACTAAAGCATGAAAAATGTAGACATAATTTTTGCAGTTTTTTGATTTTTTAATTTCGTGAATATCAAGATCCGTTAATGTCATTATTACCATCTCACATTTTATGAACATAAAAATTAAAATTCTAAAAAAACCAGAACCAATAAATATAGGCTTTATTTTATTTGAAATTTTTTCATTATCTTTTATGTCAGATGTTAGATAAATTATTGAAATATCTTCTTCATCATCAAAAGATTTCATTAAATTAATGAAATAATTTCTATAATTTTTCGATTCTGAAAAAAAAACTATTTTTTTATTGTTATTAGATTTTAATAATTCTTTAAGAGATAGATAACCTAAAAATGCACTAAAAAAATTCATTAAGTATTTAAAATAATTCTCTTTAAATCTTCTTTGTTTAATTTAATCGGATTATTTGACAATCTAAGGATGTTTACTCCAGAAATTATTTTAGAAAAATCTTTCTCGATATCTATTCCAAGCTTGTTAAAATTATTTTCCAGATTTGCTTTTTGCTTTAAATTAGAAATAAATTGATCAAAAGAGTTTAAATTTTTACTTTTTGATAAATTAAACATTATTTCATAACGCTCATTCAAATTGAAAGCACTATCACTCTTATTTTTATTTTTAAAATTAAAATTTATAAACTTATTTAACGTAAGTGATACAGCATGACCATGACTGATATTATAAATTGAAGTAAATGGATAAGATACTGCATGAGGAGCAGTAGTTTTTGAAATATTTATTGCTTTACCAGATAAATTAGCAGCCAAACACATTGCTGAAGTATTATTTAAATTGGGTTTATCAAGGTATTCTAAAAAATATCTAAAAGAAATTTCTAAAGACTCTTTTGCAAATTGAATGCTTTTATCATTTGACTTTTTTGATATTAAGGACTCTATTGCTTGTGCAATAGCGTCAAATCCAGCTGAGGATTTAATTTTATTTGAAGCTCCTATTACAAGTTCAGGAAGTAAAAAAAAATAGTCTGGTTTAATTTTTTCTCCCTCTACAGAATACTTAATTTTATCAACATAAATCACAGCGTTAGATGTAACTTCTGCGCCGGACCCAGCTGTCGTTGGAATAGCTAAAAGTTTCGAAAAATTTCCATTTTCAAAAAGAATAATTAGAATTTTTTATATTTTCCTCCAAATTTTGGTCGGTTGTTAGGCTATTTGCAACTTTCGCATAATCCAATACAGATCCACCACCAACAGCAATAATTAAATCTGGTTTAAATTTTTTTAAATCTTTAATTATTATTTTTAACTCATTTAAATCAGGATAAGGAAATTTTTTATAAAAAAATTTTATTATATTATCCTTAAGCAATTCATTTAATAATTTTTTTGCTCCAGATTGATGAAAAGATGTCTCACCACAAATTACAAATATTTTATCAAATTTTTCAGTCTTAAAAAATAATCTTAAGTCTTTATTTGTTGAAAAATTTAAGTCTCTCATTAAGCTCCCATGAAATTATTTTTTATTTGTTCTAAGTATTTTGGCCTGATTAAATTTTTTAATGACTTACTTTTGATTTTAACTTCTAACAAACTTGGGCCTGATTTTTTTAAAAAATTTCTAATAGTTTTGTTAACTTCTTTTTTGTCATTAATTTTAAAAAAATTTCTGTACCCAAGACCAATGCTTATCTTTTTAAAATCAATATCTTTAGCGTAAGTGGGTTGACCTCCAACTGACTCGTGTGAATTATTGTTTAAAATTATATGTTTAAAATTTTTATTTTTTAAATAACCTATAGTACGAATTGTACCTAAGTGCATTAAAACTGAGCCGTCACCATCTAGACAAATAACTTGATCTTTTGAATTTATGGAATACCCAGCCGCAACTGCAGATGAGTGACCCATACCACCAACCATATAAAAATCTTTTCCTCTAGTTTTTTTTTTATTTTTTCTAATTTGCATTAGTTCTCTCGATGTATACCCTGTTGTAGAAATTATTTTTGAATTTTTTGGAATTAAGTTTAAAAGGTCTTCAATAAAATCAGATCTCAATAATGAGAAATCTGTTTTATTTTTTTTCTTATCTTTTTTTTTTATAAGAGAATTTTTTTCAATTAAACATGCTACTATTCTTTTCTCTCGATTAGATATTTTGATTAATCTTTCTAATTTTGATAAGTCTTTTTCACTCTTTAAAACACAATGCTTTATTTTAAGTAATTGCAATAAGCTTCTAGTAATTTTACCTTTAGCTTTGTGTTGCGGTTCATCAGGTTGATTTGGTGACCCTCTCCATCCAATTATTAACAATAATGGTATAGAATAAACTTCTTTATGGGCGATTGAGATTAAGGGGTTTATAGCATTACCTAATCCCGAATTTTGAAAATAAACACAAGGAATTTTTTTTCTTGATAAATGATACCCTATGCCTACTGATACAGCTGCCCCTTCATTAGCGGCAATAATGTGTTTTTTAATTGAAAAATTTTCTAAATATGACGAAAGATTTTTAAGAATGCTATCTGGAACACCGGTAAAAAAATCAACTTTATTTTTTTTTAATGTTTTTACAAAGTTTTCAACAAAAATCATTATTATTTTATTAAATTAATAACTTCTTTAACTGAGCTAATCTTGTTTTCTAATTCATATGATCTTTTATTTTTTAAAATACTATTCGCAGCGTTTTGCATTGATGGATAAGCAGCTCGCAACATATGATTAGCATAAATTACAATTTTAAACCCATTATCAATTAACATTTTTTCAGTTGTCTTTGAATAAGTTGAAGGAACAGAAACTAATGGTTTAAAATTTTTTGATTTTTTAAAAATTTTTGAAAAAGAAAATATTTCTTTAGGATTGTTATCTTTGCTATGAATTAAGATTAAATCAGCGCCTGATTTAGTGTAGGCTTCCGCTCTTTTTAGAGCATCTTTAAGACCTTTTTTTAAAATAAAACTTTCAATCCTAGCGCCAATTAAAAAATCTTTAGATAATCTAGACTTTTTTATAACTTGAATTTTTTTACAAAAATCTTTTATTGAGTCTTGTTTTACTCCCGATTGATCTTTAAATAACGAATTCTTTTTTAATCCAACCTTATCTTCAATCATGATTGCAGAAACACCTAATCTTTCCAATGTTCGAATTGTAAATGGCAAGTGCTCTATTCTTCCACCGTTATCAGCATCAAAAACAAGTGGTTTTGTTGTGACATCTAATAAATCACCAATTCCATTAAATCTTGAAGAAAAATCTAATGATTGATTGTCTGGTTTCCCTTTTAAACTCGAGTCAGTAAGGCTTGATGACCACATTCCATCAAATTGATTGATTATTTTACCTTTTTCTATTTTTGTATTTTCAATAATTAAACCTGATAATGGACTATGAGCTTCTAAGATTCTAACAAACTTTTTATTGTCTATTAATCTTTTAAGTATAGAAACTCTATTATCAGGAGATAAGCGATTAAGTACTTTTGATTTTATGCTCGTAGAAGAAATATTTTTTGTGTACTTTGGTTCTATTAATTTTCCTCCCCATTCTTTTAAAGTTTTTATAACTTGTTTTCTCGTTTTCATTTGTGGCCCAGTTTTCCAATCATCTCCATGAACTACAAAGTTGGGTTTTAATATTTTTAAATTTTTTCTATAATCCAAAGTTTGTTGAGGAATTACTTTTTTTACTAATTTAATGTTTTTTAAAACCACCTCTCGTTGTTTATAATTTAATGTTGGAATATTTTTATAAGATGAAATAGCTTTATCTGTGAGAAGACCCGCAACGACTTCTCCATATTTGCTTGCTGTATTTATAATATTAATGTGACCTTCATGCAATATATCAGCTGATAACGCTATATAGACTATTTTTTTTTTCATATTCTGAAATTTTTTTTATAAAGTTTTTTAATCCTTTTTTCTTTTAAAAATCTTTTTTATTAAATCTTTAAGTTTTTTCCAGAATAAAGTTATATATGCTCCAATCACAGCCAACAATCCAAATATAGCTTGAAGTATCAAACTTCCTGTTCCGGGATCTAAATATGCGTATACATTAAAACTGTGAGTAAAAAAAATAAATATTATAAGAAAAAATTTCATAATTATACTTTAGAACTTAGATTTCTTATCGCATTATAGAGAAAGCTTTTCAAGGGTAGGAAATTTGAGTAATAACGCATAAAATCGATAATTTATAAATCCTGGTTATCATTAATAATTCTCACATAGCCATTTGAAATATTAATTTTTTTATTTTTAAAAGTATTAAAATCTGGATCAGAAAGTTTAATTAAAGCAAAAGGATAGGGATCACAAATCAATATTTTTCCAACTTTGATATCATTAAAAACAAGCTCATCCTCAAAATTTAATTTAAAATTTGATTTAATTGGCAGGAGTCTTTTTCTAAGTTTATTTTTCAGCTTCATTCTTGCTGTATTTTCTTGGCCAATATAACAGCCTTTTTTAAAATCAATTGCGCCAAGTTCTTCAAGATTTGCCTCTAAACCGAATAATTTATCTTTTAAATTTTCTACACCTTTAATTGGCACCCCTAAAGCATGTGCATTTACAAAATAATTTTCAGCTTTTGCAATTTTTAAATCTAGTTTTTTAATTGTTAAATATAAATTTTTAAGCGTAGATAATATTCTCCCTCCTAATTTTTTATTTCGTGGATCGATATATATAGGGCTGTCATTGTAAATTATTGTATCGATATTTTTTTTTTTCATTTTTTTGAATTTTGATAAATTTTTCTAAGCTTATCACTCCAATAATATGCTCAGAAGAAATATCTTTAATTTCAATTTTTGATCTCAATTTATACTTTGAAAGATAATTGATAATTTCATTGGTTAATTTATTATCACAATCTAACATATATCCCTTTTTTGATTTAATTATAAAAAATTCAAACAAATATTTGCCTTGAGGAGTGAACAATGCAGAAAAAATCGTGTTAGATGAGCTAACTTTTTTTATGTCATTAGTAATTATGTTTTGAAGAAATTCTTTAGCATCATCCCCAGTTACAGAAATTAATCCCCTATCTTCTAAAATTATAATTTGATCTTTTTCCATATTTGATAAATATATTGTATAATAAATTTTTATAATATGTCTGATAATTTTAGTCTCATCATTAAAAATGGATCTTGCTATATAGATGGCAAACTTACACAAATCGATATAGGATTATCTGGTAATAAAATAAAAAAAATTGGTAAAATAGAACTTAATAGTTCAAAAGTTTATGATGCTACTAATAAAGTTGTTTTACCAGGTATAATAGATACACAAACTCATTTTAGAGAACCCGGTTCCACTGATGTTGAAGATTTAGAGAGTGGTAGTAGGGCAGCGGTTCTAGGTGGAGTAACTTCATTATTTGAAATGCCCAATACCAATCCTCCAACATCAAATTTAATAGAATTTGATAAAAAACTTCAGCTAGCAAAAAATAGAATGCATAGCAATTATGCTTTTTATTTTGGTGCCACTCCTGACAATATAGATCAATTATCTAAACTTAAAGATGTAGAGGGTTGTTGTGGAGTTAAATTATTTGCTGGCTCTTCAACAGGAAAATTATTAGTTGATAAAGAGGCTGATATAGAGAAAGTTATTTCAAGCAGCGATAGAGTTGTATCTATTCACTCTGAAGATGAGGAGATTTTAAATCTAAGAAAAAAATTTATAAAAGAAGGCGATGTTCACTCTCATCCTGAATGGAGAAATAGTGAGTGTGCAATCTCTTCAACTAGAAGAGTAGTTAAAATTGCTGAACGGTATAATAAAAAAATTCATGTCTTGCACGTTACAACTAAGGAAGAAGTAGATTTTTTAGCAATGCATAAAAAAAATGTTACTTTTGAAATTACTCCTCAACATTTAACTCTTTATGCGCCAGATTGTTATGACAAATTAGGCACATACGCTCAAATGAACCCACCTTTAAGAGCTAAGGAGCATTATGACCATCTTTGGGTGGCTATTAAAAATAATATTGTTGATGTGTTAGGTTCTGACCACGCACCTCATTCAAAGGAAAATAAAAATAAAAATTATCCAAATACACCTTCAGGTATGCCAGGAGTTCAAACTATCTTTCCTGTTATGCTTGACCATGTAAATAATAGAAAACTTACACTTCAACAATTAATAAAATTTATGTGTGAAAACCCATGTAAAATATTTGGCATTAAAAACAAAGGATACCTAAAAGAAGGATATGATGCAGATCTAACTATCGCTGATATGGATAAAGAAGTTACTATTAAAGACGAAATGATTGCAAGTAAATGTGGTTGGACACCTTTTAACAACCATAAAGTTAAAGGTTTTCCTGTAGGTACAATTGTAAATGGCAATTTGGTGATGTCTGATGGCAAGGTTATCGTAGAGTCTAAAGGAACACCTTTAAAGTTTTAAAATTTTACTCTCAACTAAATCAGCTTTAATTTCATCTAAAATAGCAGGATCATCAATAGTAGCTGGCATTTTATAAGGCTCATTATCAGCAATCTTTCTCACCGTTCCTCTTAAAATTTTTCCAGATCTAGTTTTTGGTAATCTTTTAACAACTATTGCTAATTTAAATGCAGCTACAGGACCCACTTTATCTCTAACCATTTTGATACAGTCAGCAATTATATCTTTTTTATCATTAGTAACTCCGGCTTTTAAAGCAAGTAAGCCTATTGGTATTTGCCCTTTTAATTTATCAGCAATTCCGAGTACGGCGCACTCCGCTACATCTTTATGTTCAGCTAAAACTTCCTCAATTGCTCCTGTAGATAGTCTATGACCTGCAACATTTATAATGTCATCTGTTCTAGACATAATCCAAACATAACCATCTTCATCAATGTGGCCCGCATCATACGTCAGATAATAACCAGGGTAGGTTGACATATAATTTTCTTTATATCTTTTATCAGCACCCCAAAGGGTTGGAAAAGTTCCAGGAGGTAAAGGAAGCTTAACAACAATATCTCCCATTTTTCCAGGACCGACTTCTTTTCCTTCTGTGTTTAAAACTTTTAAATCATAACCAGGCACAGGTTTAAAAGCTGATCCATATTTTACTGGAAAAGATTCAATCCCTGTACAATCAGATGTTATTGCCCAACTTGTTTCAGTTTGCCACCAGTGATCAATTACAGGTGAATTAGATAATTTTTCAAACCATTTGATAGTGTCTGGATCTGCTCTTTCACCAGCTAAAAATAATTTATCAAATTTGCTTAAGTCATATTTTTTAAAAAACTCACCATTGGGATCTTCTTTTTTAATAGCTCTAATTGCAGTAGGAGCAGTAAAAAGAGATTTTACTTTATGTTCTGATATAACTCTCCAAAAAACTCCTGCATCAGGTGTTCCAACTGGTTTTCCTTCAAATAAAACAGTCGTACATCCATAAAATAATGGGGCGTAAACAATATAAGAGTGTCCAACGATCCAACCTATATCACTTGCAGACCACCAAACATCATCTTGCTCAATGTTATAAATGTTTTTCATTGTCCATTTAAGAGCAACAATGTGTCCACCTATGTCTCTTACAATTCCTTTTGGCAGTCCTGTAGTACCTGATGTGTAAAGAATGTAGGCATAATCATTTGCATTCATCTTCTCACATTCAGCGGGCTTCGCATCTTTAATTGCTTCTTCCCAAGTAATATCTATTTTAGAATCTATTTCTGCTTTATCTTTTTCTCTTTGAAAAATAATACATTTGTCCGGTTTATGTTTTGCAAGCTCAAGTGCTTTATTAACTAATGGTTTATAATGAACTGTTCTCCCTGGTTCATAACCACACGAAGCTGTTACTAAAAGTTTCGCTTTTGAATCATCTATTCTACTGGCTAGTTCATTAGCAGCGAAGCCACCGAATACGACAGAGTGAACAGCTCCAATTCTACCACAAGCAAGCATTGCAATCACTGCTTCTGGTATCATCGGCATATAAATAATTACTCTATCACCTTTATTAATTCCTTGATTTTTTAAAGCTCCTGCAAATAAAGCTACACTGTCCCTTAATTCATTGTATGTAATTTTTTTTTTAGTTCCAGTTATAGGACTATCGTAAATAATCGCGAGTTTTTCTCCTCTTCCTTTATCAATATGAAAGTCTAAAGCATTATAACAAGTATTAGTTACACCATCTTCAAACCATTTATAGAAAGGAGGATTGCTAGAGTTTAAAATTTTAGTTGGTTTTTTGTACCAAAAAACATCATTTGAGATATTTTTCCAAAATTCTTCTTTTTTATTAATAGAATTGTCGTAAATTTCTTTATATTTCTGATTCAAGATATTTCTCCAAAAAGTTAAATTAAAAGTAGTATTCCATAAATATCCCCAAAAAATAACAAAAAAACAAGTAAATTAGGGCTTTTTTTTTTAAAAAAAGACTTCACTGTAACTAATTTTTTTACTAATGTTCCCGCATGTTATTCGGTAGTGAGCATAATTATCATTTGTCCGAATAGTTTATATATAAACTAAGTCGAAAACTAAACACGAGGGAGGTTTTCATGAGAAAATTAATAACAATTGCGTTAGCTTCAGTAGCTACTTTAAGTATTACTGGTGCAGCAAACGCAGCAGACGCAGCTCTATTAGCTACTAATGATTTCGTAGGAATATCATTTTGGTTAGTATCAATGGGTTGTTTAGCAGCTACAGCGTTCTTCTTTTTAGAAAGAGGATCTGTTGCACCTGCTTGGAGAGTTTCTATAACAGTAGCGGGACTAGTAACTGGTATCGCATTCATACACTACATGTACATGAGAGAAGTATGGATTGGAACAGGTGAGTCACCAACTGTTTACAGATACATTGACTGGTTAATTACAGTGCCTTTACTAATGCTTGAGTTCTATTTTGTATTAGCAGCTGTGAAAAAAGTGCCAAGTTCAGTATTCTGGAAACTTTTAATCGGTTCTTTAGTAATGCTTATAGGTGGTTACCTAGGTGAAGCTGGTTACATGCAACCATTTGTTGGTTTTGTAATTGGAATGGCTGGCTGGATATATATTTTATTTGAAATATTTTCTGGTGAAGCTGGAACACTTGCAGCAAAAGCTGGTAACAAGTCATTACAAACTGCATTCAGTGCAATGAGAATAATCGTTACAATCGGTTGGGCAGTTTACCCATTAGGTTATATCTTCGGATATTTAACTGGTGGTGTAGATGTTAACGCGTTGAACGTTATTTACAACGCTGCAGACTTTTTAAACAAGATCGCTTTCGGTCTTATTATTTGGGCTGCTGCAATGCAAAATACTAGAGTATCAAGAAGCTAGTATTTAAGAAACTAAATTTAGGGCAGGTACGTTTTACGTACTTGCCCTTTTTTTTTAGATCTTTATATTCAATATAATGTCTAAAATTACATATAAAGATAGTGAAGGAAATTCTAAAACTATTAAAGTTGAAAACGGCCTAACAGTTATGGAAGGAGCTATTCAAAATGATATACCAGGAATAGATGCAGATTGTGGTGGGTCAATGGCTTGCGCTACTTGCCATGTTTATGTCGAAGAAAAATGGTTAGATAAAATTCCTAAAGCAGAAGAAGCGGAGGTAGATATGATAGACATGGCGTACGAACCAAAAAAAAATAGTAGACTTAGTTGTCAGCTTATAGTTTCAGATGAATTAGAAGGCCTCACAGTTACAACACCAGCTCAACAATCTTAATGATTAAAACTGATGCTATTATTATTGGTGCAGGACCGGTTGGATTATTTGCTGTACATCAACTAGGAATAAAAGGGCTTAAAGCAATTGTAATTGATAATTTAGATAAAGCAGGTGGTCAATGCATAGAACTTTATCCAGACAAACCTATTTATGATATTCCTGCTGTTCCAGAGTGCACAGGAGAGGAATTAACAAAAAATTTAATGGAACAAATTAAACCATTTAACACTGAATTTTTCTACAACGAAAGGGTAGATGAAGTAAAACAAAATAAAGATAATTGGATTGTTAAAACTAATAATAACAATGAATTTACAGCTCCCAATATATTAATTGCTGGAGGAGTCGGTTCTTTTGAACCCAGAAAATTATCTGTAAAAAATATTGAAAAGTACGAAGGGAAATCATTATTTTACTCTGTAAAAAACAAAGATGAATTTAAAAATAAAAATATTTCTATTTTTGGAGGGGGAGACTCAGCATTAGATTGGGCTCTTGAGCTTTCAAAATTTTCGAAAATAACTTTAATTCATAGAAGAAGTGAATTTAGAGGAGCTCCTCATACATTATCTGAAATAAAGAAGTTAGAAGATGAGGGTAAAATATCAATTAAAACACCTTGTCAACTAGAGTCTATTACTGGAGAAAAAAAAATAGAGTCAATTACAATTAAATTTGAAGATGAAAAAACTGAAAAAATTAAAACAGATATTGTATTGAGTTTTTTTGGTTTAATTATGAAGCTTGGTCCTATTGCAGAGTGGGGCCTTAACATGAATAAAAAAACTATAGAAGTAAATTCAGAAAATTTTGAAACTAATAAAAAAGGTATATTTGCCGCTGGAGATATTTGCTCTTATCCTGGTAAACTTAAATTAATTCTATCTGGATTTCATGAAGTTGCTTTGGCATCAGTAGAGTGTTTTAAAAGAGCAAGGCCTAACGAGAAATATAGATTTGAATTCACAACATCTTCCAAAAATATTCAAGACCGATTAGGCAAAAAGTGATTGAATTATTAACTGCAGATACACCAAATGGAAAAAAAATTTCCATTATGCTAGAGGAAATTAAGTTTGATTATAAAATTACAAAAATAAATATCTTTAAAGATGAACAATTTAAACCAGAATTTAAAAAATTAAGTCCTTTTAGTAAAATTCCAATTATTATTGATCATGATAACAAAATTAGCCTTTTTGAGTCTGGCGCAATTTTAATTTACTTAGGAACTAAAAGTGGAAAATTTTATGATATAAATCAAAGAACAATTATTAATCAGTGGTTAATGGGACAGGTGAGTTATATAGGACCAATGTTAGGTCAACACCACCAGTTTCATCATTACAATCCTGGAAAAAGTGAGTTTGGTGAAAAAAGATATTTTAAAATTTCAGAGAGAATTTACAAAGAACTTGATGAGAGACTATCTAAAACAAAATTTTTAGCTGGAAAAGATTATAGCATAGCTGATATTGCTACCTTCCCTTGGATTGCTAGACACGAATGGCATGATATTGGCTTAAAAAAATTTGAAAACCTAACAAGATGGTACAAAGAAATCGCTAAGAGAGATGCCGTTAAGAGAGGCTATGATTTTCTAGAAAAGGGAGATGAAGTTCCAAAAGCTTAGTCATCAATAAAAATTTTTTCATCTCTTTCATGTTTTTCTTGAGCTTCTATTGAAAGAGTAGCAACAGGTCTAGCCATTAATCTTTTGAGTCCAATAGGTTCACCAGTCTCTTCACAGTAACCATAGGTATCGTCCTTGAGCCTCTGTAAAGCTGAATTAATTTTAGAAATTAATTTTCTACTTCTATTTAATGCTTTCATTTCGACTGATTTATCGGTGTAAGAAGAAGCTTGATCGACAACATCTGATGATGAAACATTATCATCTGATGAATTTAATAAATTTCCTAGGTTGTTTGCTTTAATGATGTCTTTTTTCCATCTTACAAGCTCCATGGTAAAAAATTTTTTGTGTTTGGCACACATATACTTTTCCTTAGAGTTTGGAGTGTATTTTTTTTTTGTTGCGGTTTTTTTTACCATTTTTTGATTTTGGCGAGTATATGTTTGATTTTAGTCGTGTCAATAGCTTATAAATTATAATAATTTCAATATTACAATGACGGCAAAAAAAAATATAACCAAAATATTATTTTTATTTCTTATTTTTCAAATTATTTCATGGACGTTAGTACCCACAATTTCCAATATTAACCTTCCATTAGATACAATAGAAGCTTTAGCATGGTCGAGTAATTTAGATTGGGGTTTTGATAAACATCCACCTCTAAGTGCATTTGCAGTAGAATTTGTTTACGTAATATTTGGATCCGCAGACTGGGCATATTATTTTTTAAGTCAAATTTTTGTAGTTATTGCATTTATCTTTGTATGGAAATTTTCAAATGAAATATTCGAAGATAAGACATATTCATTAATTTCTGTTTTAATTTTATCTAGTATTTTCTTTTATAATTTTACAACCCCTGAATTCAATGTTAACGTAAGTCAACTTCCATTTTGGGCTCTAACTGTTTATTTTTTTTGGAAAGGCATAAATTCAAAAAGTAAAACAAATTGGATTTTGTTTGGCATATTCTCTGCCTTAGGTTTTTTATCAAAATACTTATTTGTCTACTTATTAGCTGCGTTATTTTTATATTTCATTTTAGATTTTAAAAAAAATAAGAAATTTATTCCTAACTATTTCTTATCATTAATTGTTTCCTTGTTAATACTTATTCCACATTTTATTTGGCTATATGAAAATGATTTTGTTACTATTTCCTATGGTTTGAGCAGATCTTCTTTAACAGACTATGTGTTCATTAATCATTTTAAGAATCCATTAATTTTTTTGTTTAAGCAAATTTTGATTTTAATTCCATTTTTATTGATGGTTTTAGTTTTATTGAAAAAATTTAAGTTAAGATTAAATATAAAAAATAAAAAAACTTTATTTCTTATCTCTATTAATTTAATTCCAATAGCTCTTATATTTATGACTTCAATTTTATTTGGAGCAAAAATTAGAACTATGTGGATGACACCTTTTTATCTATTTTTTGGAACTTTGTTTATAGAAATTTTTAAAAAAAATATTGATTTAAAAAAAATTAAAATATTTTATAAGATTTTCTTATTTTTATTTATTTTTTCTCCTTTAACTTATTTAGGGGTATCAATATCAAATGAAAATAAACGCACGGATTTTCCAGGAAAAGAAATAGCAAGACTTGTCCAAAACAAATGGAATGATAACTTTGTAAACGACATAAAAATAGTAATTGGAGATGAATGGTTTGCAGGAAATTTATCTTATCATTTAAGATCAAGACCGATCTGGCTCAATGATCTTAAAAATAAAGCCTCTGAAATTAAAGATGACCAAGGCGTAGTATATGTTGGAAATCCAAAGATACTAAAAGAAATATGCCCAGGAGTGTTTGGTAAAATAGCTCCAGTTGGATATTGTATGATAGGTAAAAGATGAGAAAGATTATAATTTTAATTCCTGTGTTTAATGACTGGGACTCACTTATAAAATTAATGGATGAAATTAATGAAAATATAAAACATTATAAAAATATAAATTTTGAATGTTTAGTAGTAAATGATGCCTCCACGCTAAACCAGCCGAAATTCACAAAACCAAATAATATTAAATCTCTTCAAATTTTAAATATGAGAGAAAATAAAGGCCACGCTAGATGTAATGCCTTTGGAATTAGATATATTTTCAAAAATAAGGAATTTGATAATCTAATTTTGATGGATGGTGATGGAGAGGATAGACCGGTTGAAATTAAAAATTTAATTGACGAAACTTTAAAAAATCCAAAAAATTCAGTAGTAGCAAAAAGAATTAAAAGATCAGAAGGTCTATTGTTTAAATCTTTATATCAAATTCATAAAATTATAACTTATTTATTTACCGGAAAAAGCATAAGGTTTGGAAATTTTAGTTGCCTAACAAAACATGATGTAGACAAAATCCATTCAGATGCAAGTTTATGGAGCAGTTATTCTGGAACTGTGAAAAAAAATATAAAACCTCTTAGCGAAATAAATTCTATCAGAGGTTTACGATATTTTGGTCCATCACAAATGTCATTAATGAAACTTTTAATTCACTCGTTTTCAATTATTGCAGTTTTTAAATATCAAGTTTTTTTAAGATCTACATTTTTGATAATGATTCTAGCTTATCTAAATTTTTACTTAGAAAATTTTTCAATACTTTTTCAAATTTTAATTGTTTTGTTCAATTTAATTATTTTCATTGTTTCATTGAGAGAAAAAGAAAAAGAGTTAAAAACTAGCCATAATAATTTAGGAACGATAAGAGACATTACACACTAGTAAGTTGTAAATAGAGTCTTAAATAGAATCAAAAAGGAATCAAAACGTGAACATTAGATGGTTATTATGAACTATTGTGGATATCTATAAACAGAGATAATGTAATCTATTCAATGAAAAATCTATCGTGCCACTGTGGTTTAGTAAAAGCAGAAATCAATACAACAGAAAGCTTTAGTAAAGCAATAAGATGTAATTGCTCAATTTGTAAAAGAAAAGGAGCAATTATGGCAATGGTTAAAAATGAAAACTTTAAAATTATTGAAGGCAAGGAATATTTAAAGCTTTATCAATTTCACTCAAAAGTAGCAAAACATTATTTCTGTTCTATCTGCGGAATCTATACCCATCACAACCCAAGATCTAATCCTGCTATGACTGGATTTAATGTTGGGTGCATAGATAGTATTGATACCTTTGAAATAAAAGACATAGCAGTAAATGATGGGAAAAATCACCCTTTAGATAAAAATTAAGATAATGTTTCCAAAAAATCCGAGCTACCATAAAGTTAAAAAAAAATACTTAAAATTCATTAAATCTCAGGAAATATTGTCAGAACCATTCAGAGATAAAATAGGTCAATTAAATAGTTTTTATTTTCCGATAAGTAGAACGATAAATAAAATTTATTTAAAAAAAAAAAAAACACAAGTAATAGGTTTAACAGGTGGACAAGGCTCTGGAAAATCAACTATTTCAAATATTTTGAAAATAATTTTAAAAGAAAATTATAATCTAGAGACGGTAATATTTTCGATTGACGATTTTTACAAAACTTTGAAAGAAAGAGAAATAATGTCAAAAAAAATTAGCCCATTATTTTTAACAAGAGGTGTACCAGGAACTCATGACACAAAAATGATATTTAATTGTATAAAAAGATTAACAAATAAAAAGTTTCAAAGATTTAAAATTCCTAAATTTGATAAAGCAATTGATGACAGGGCATCAAAACGTAAATGGTTAAAAGTGACAAAAAAACCTCATATAGTTATATTTGAAGGCTGGTGTGTTGGCGTACAGCATCAAAAAAATAAAGATTTATTAATTGCTATAAATGAATTAGAAAAACATCAAGATAAGAAAAGAATTTGGAGAAGAATAGTTAATCAGGAGCTTAAAAAAAATTATAAAAAAATATTTAAATTAATTGATAAAACTATTTTTTTGAAAGTCCCAAGTTTTAAACATGTTTTAAATTGGAGATTGCTGCAAGAAAAAAAGTTAAGAATAAAAGTGAAAGGTAAAAAAACAATGTCTGATGATCAAATTAAAAAATTCATTATGTTTTATGAGAGAATAACAAAACATATGCTTCAAACTTTAACCTATAAAGCTGACTCTGTAATTGAAATTGATACTAAGCACAGATTAAAATCAATTAAATTTAATTAAATGAAAAAAATAATTTTATTAATCTCATTATTTATATCCACAAATCTTAAAGCCGAGGATAATTTAAAATTTTATGTTGAAAAAGCTCTGAAAAATAATTTTCAATTAAATGCTGAAAGAAAAAACTTAGAGTCTGCAAAGCAAAGTAAACATATATCAAGAAGTGAGTTTTTACCAAGCATTACTCTATCTGGAGATCAAAACAGTTCTACCTCGACTAATCGTACAAATCAAAATGGAGAAATACTTTCAGATACAAACTCTGACTCAGAAAGCAAAACTTTTTCTATCGAACAAAAAATATTTTCAGGCTTTAAAGGCTTTAATACGTTTAAAAAATCTGAGTTAGAAACAAAAAAAGCAGAACTTAATTTAGAAAGAGTTAAACAACAAACTATATTAGACTCAGCATCTGCTTATTTTGATTTAATTTTTAAATCTAAAAATATGGAATTTAATTTAATTAATTTAAGTTTATTTGAAAGACAAGTAGAGTCTGATAGCGCTAGACTTCAAAAAGGAGAAATTACTTTAACAGACTTAGCACAATCCGAATCTTCTCTTGCAGGTGCGAATGCAAATTTAATAAAAGCTAAAACAGAACTTCTTGCTTCACAAACTAATTTTGAAAGAGTGACAAGAGAAAAAGTTCCTGAAGTACAAAATTTAGAAGAAAAACTATCTTTAATCCTTCCACTTACTTTAGAATCCTCTTTTCAGCTGGCTTATTCAAATAACTTAGATATTTTAATTTCACAAATAGACTATGAGATAGCCATTAAAGATCTGAATATTGAACGAGCAAGATTATCTCCATCCGCTTCAATAAATTATTCTAAGTCAGAAAATAGAGATTTCAGCTCAACAATTGATGATCTCGACCAAGAGTCCGTCAAAGCTACAGTTACCTGGCCTATAATAAAAGGTGGCGAGAACATATCTGCAATAAAAAAGTCATCATTTAATAAACAGCGCAACCAATTGATCCTTAAAGATATGAAAAATAAGATTACAGCTGAAACTTCAAATTCTTGGTCAAAATACCAATCATCTAAAAGCGTCCTTCAAGCTACAAGATCCCAGTTAAAAGCAGCCGAAATAGCAAATGAAGGTATTACGCTTGAATATGACTCCGGTAATACACGAACAACTCTTGAAGTAATTCAATCAAGAAGCCTTCTTTTAGATGCTAGAATAGCTTTCGCAAAAGCGGAGAGAGATTTTTTTGTATCTCAATTTGAGCTTGCCAAGCAAACAGGGTCTTTATCTATTAAATTAATAAAATAGTCGACTATTTTGTAATATTTAATGTTCTTGAAAAAAAGAACAAAATGTGTACATTTAACATAACGATTCGAACAATAAAAAAAGGAAAAATATGACAAAAAATAACTTAAAAATCGTAAAAACAGACGATAAAAGAGAAAAAGAATTAAAAGAGAAAAATAAGTCCTTAGACGCTGCAATCAGCCAAATAGACCAGAATTTTGGAAAAGGCTCAGTAATGAGACTAGGTCAACAACAGGCTTTAGATATTGAAGCTGTATCAACTGGTTCACTAAGCTTGGATTTAGCACTGGGAATAGGTGGCTTACCAAAAGGAAGAATTATTGAGATATATGGTCCAGAGTCATCAGGTAAAACAACATTAGCACTTCAAGTTGTTGCAGAAGCTCAAAAAGCTGGTGGTATATGCGCTTTTGTAGATGCTGAGCATGCAATGGATCCAATTTATGCAAAAAAATTAGGTGTTAAGACTGAAGAATTACTAATTTCACAACCAGATACAGGTGAACAAGCCTTAGAAATAACTGACACGCTTATCAAATCGGGCTCAATTTCAGTGTTAGTAGTAGATTCTGTAGCAGCATTAACTCCAAAAGCTGAATTAGAAGGTGAAATGGGTGACCATCACGTTGGCTTACAATCAAGACTTATGAGCCAGGCATTAAGAAAATTAACTGGATCTGTATCAAAGTCTAACACTATGGTGATATTCATAAACCAAATTAGAATGAAGATTGGTGTAATGTTTGGAAATCCAGAAACAACATCAGGTGGAAATGCACTTAAATTTTATTCTTCTGTAAGAATGGATATTAGAAGAATAGGAGCAATTAAAGAAAAAGATGAAATTATTGGAAACTCAACTAGAGTTAAAGTAATTAAAAACAAGGTTGCGCCGCCATTTAAAGTTGTAGAATTCGACTTAATGTACGGAAAAGGAATAAGTAAATTAGGTGAATTAATAGATCTTGGAGCAAAAGCAGGCGTAGTAGAAAAATCAGGTGCTTGGTATGCTTATAAAGGTGAAAAAATAGGTCAAGGTAGAGAAAATGCTAAGACTTACTTACAGAAAAATCCTGAAGTAGCAGTAGAAATTGAAAAAATAATACGAGATAAAGCCGCTGCTATAACTAAAGAGTTAGAGGGAAATCCTTCACCAAACGAAAAAATTAGCGAAGATAAAGAAAATAAAGAAGATAAATAAATTTTCTGCCATCATTTAACGGGGAGACCAAAAAACTCCCCGTTCATCCCTTTTTTACAACTATAAATTGATGAACACTATATTTGGTGTATCAAATAAATTTAAAAAAAAATATATATGTACAATGCTGTTCAGATTGGTTTTAATTAACAACTAGAACAAAAGGGGGAAAAATGAGTACACAACAAGCAACAAGCTCGAAAGTGTCATCATCACTAGATACCTCTCATTTGAAGGTTAAATTTCCATTCAAATCTAAATATGGAAACTACATAAACGGTAAATTTGTAGAACCTAAATCTGGAAAGTATTTTGATAATACTTCTCCTATCACTAATGAAGTTATCTGTAAGGTGCCACGATCGAATGAAAAAGATGTCGATTTTGCTTTAGACGCAGCTCACGCAGCATTTCCTGCATGGGGTAAAACATCAATCGGTGAGAGATCAAATATTCTCTTAAAGATTGCTGACGTCATTGAAAAAAATCTTAATCTTTTAGCAACAGCAGAATGTTTAGATAATGGTAAGCCAATAAGAGAATGTATGGCTGCTGATTTACCTTTGGTAGTAGATCATTGGAGATATTTTGCAGGAGTAATAAGAGCGGAAGAAGGTTCTATTGGTGAGATAAGTAATGAAGAATATTCTTATCATGTACCTGAACCACTTGGTGTAGTTGGACAAATTATACCTTGGAACTTTCCACTTTTAATGGCTACATGGAAACTAGCACCAGCTTTAGCTGCTGGGAATTGCGTAGTTTTAAAACCAGCTGAGCAAACACCAGCATCAATACTTCTTTTAATGGAACTTATTGGTGATTTATTGCCTGCAGGTGTATTAAATATTGTCAGTGGTTATGGTCTTGAAGCAGGTAAGCCTTTAGCATCTTCTAAAAGAATTAGAAAGATTGCTTTTACCGGTGAAACTACTACTGGACGTTTAATCATGCAGTATGCATCTCAAAACTTAATTCCAATCACTTTGGAATTAGGAGGAAAATCTCCTAATATTTTCTTTGAAGATGTTTTGTCTAAAGATGATGACTTCTTTGATAAATGTTTAGAAGGCTTCACAATGTTCGCTCTTAACCAAGGAGAAGTATGTACTTGTCCTAGTAGAGCTTTAATTCAAGAGTCTATTTATGATAGATTTATGGAAAGAGCTATTAAGAGAACAAAAGCTGTTACACAAGACAATCCTTTGAAAATGGAAACAATGATTGGAGCACAAGCTTCGCTAGAACAAATGGAAAAAATAAAATCTTATCTAGACTTAGGTAAGAAAGAAGGTGCCAAAGTTCTTTGTGGAGGATCTGTTGCTAAATTAAATAGTGGTTTAGAAAAAGGTAATTATATCCAACCAACTATTTTTGAAGGTAAAAACAATATGCGAGTATTCCAAGAGGAAATCTTTGGACCAGTAGTTTCGGTTACTAAGTTTAAAGATGAAAAAGAAGCATTGGAGATAGCTAATGATACTCTTTACGGATTAGGCGCAGGTGTTTGGACTAGAGATGGAAACGTTGCATACAGAATGGGTAGAGGAATACAAGCAGGTAGAGTTTGGACAAATTGTTATCATGCTTACCCTGCACATGCTGCATTTGGCGGATACAAACAATCTGGTATTGGAAGAGAAACTCACAAAATGATGTTAAATCATTACAGACAAGTGAAAAATTTACACGTGTCTTACAGTGAGAAAAAATTAGGTTTCTTTTAAGCCTTATATTATAATGGCCCGTGATAGACTCGCGGGCCATACAAATATGAAAGTTAAAGCAACATTATCAGCCAAAAAACTATTGAGTGACCTAAAAGAGGTACACGGAAACGATCTTTTGTTTCATCAATCTGGGGGCTGCTGTGATGGTAGCGCTCCAATGTGTTATCCTGCTAAAGAGTATATGGTGGGAAATAGCGATATAAAATTAGGTGAAATTGATGGAACTCCATTTTACATGAACGAAGACCAGCATGATAAATGGAAACACACAAATCTTACTATAGACGCTGTAAAGGGCATTGGCGGGATGTTTTCACTGGATAATGGAACAGGAAGAAGATTCCTCACAAAGTCAGAGATATGTCTTATAGAAGACGAAAAAAACTAAATAGACAACTTAAAAAATATCTGTATCTAATAGAGCATGAGCCAAATTTTACTGACTGATGTAAGAAGAAAATTTCTTGAATATTTTAAAAAAAATAATCATCAAATTGTAGAGTCAAGTAATTTAGTTCCAAATAACGATCCAACACTTATGTTCACTAATTCGGGCATGGTTCAATTTAAAAATGTATTTACCGGGTTGGAAAAAAAACCATTTAAAACTGCAACAACAGCACAAAAATGTGTAAGAGCTGGTGGAAAACATAACGACCTTGAAAATGTTGGATACACACCAAGACACCATACTTTTTTTGAAATGCTAGGCAATTTCTCATTTGGTGATTATTTTAAGGAACAAGCAATAATACATGCATGGAACTTATTAACTAAAGAGTTTGGACTACCAAAGGAAAAACTCTTAGTTACAGTTTATCACGAAGATAATGAGTCTTTTGATCTTTGGAAAAAAATAGCAGGATTAAGCGACGATAAAATAATAAAGATTTCCACATCAGATAATTTTTGGTCAATGGGAGACACGGGACCATGTGGACCATGCTCAGAAATATTTTATGATCATGGAGATAAATTAAAAGGAGGTCCTCCGGGGAGCCCTGATGAGGATGGAGATAGATTTATAGAAATATGGAATCTCGTATTTATGCAGTACGAACAAATCTCAAAAGAAAAAAGAATTAATCTACCAAAACCATCTGTCGATACTGGCATGGGCCTAGAAAGAATGACAGCAGTATTACAGAACACTCATGACAATTATAACATTGATCATTTTAAAAAAATTATGAGAACATCTGCCGAAATTTTAAAATCACCAATAGATGAAAAAACTGTAGCAAGCCACAGAGTGATTGCAGATCACTTAAGAGCTAGCAGTTTTTTAATTGCCGAAGGTATTCTGCCATCTAATGAAGGAAGGGGTTATGTTTTAAGAAGAATTATGAGAAGAGGAATGAGACATTCCCATACCTTAGGGAGTAAAGAGCCAATATTTTATAAATTATTTGATGTTTTATTAAATGAAATGAAAAATAGCTATCCTGAGCTTTCTCAAGGAAAAGATTTAATAATAGAGACGCTTAAAAATGAAGAAGAAAAGTTTTCTTCACTTCTTGAAAGAGGAATAAAAATTCTTGATGAAAATTTAAACAAAGTTAAAAATAATATACTCCCTGGAGATACTGCATTTAAACTTTATGATACTTATGGATTTCCACTTGATTTAACAGCTGATATTTTAAAAACTAAAGATATTAAAATAGATATTAAAAGTTTTGATACAGAGATGAAAAAAAGCAAAGCTTTAGCAAGAGCAAACTGGAAAGGTTCAGGCGATAAATCTTTAGAAGAAAAATGGTTTAAAATCCGAGGAGAATTAAATCCTACAGAATTTTTAGGATATGAATTTAACAAAGCTGAAGGTGTGGTTTTAAAAATTTCAATAGGAAAAAAATTTATTGAAGAAGCTAAAGAAGGTGACGATGTAGAATTAATAACAAATCAAACACCTTTTTATGCAGAAATCCGGAGGCCAAGTCGGAGATCAAGGACTGATTAAAACATCAACAGGAAAAATTAATGTTTTAGATACACAAAAAAAAATGGGCGATCTTCACATACATGTTGGAAAAGTCACAAATGGATCAATAAAAGTAGGAGAGAATGTTAATTTGGAAATTGATGTAAAAAAAAAGAAAAGACGCTAGAGCATATCACTCGGCTACACACTTGTTACATGAGGCATTAAGAAGAACTCTAGGCAAGCATGTAACTCAAAAAGGATCTTTAGTTAGTCCAGAAAAACTTAGGTTTGATTTCAGTCATAATAAACCTATTGAGAAAAATGAAATAACTAAAATTGAAAATTTAGTAAATGATATGGTTTCTAATTCTAGTGATGTAAAAACTCGAATAATGACCCCTAAAGAGGCCGTAGATAATGGTGCCTTAGCATTATTTGGAGAAAAATATGGTGATGAAGTGCGTGTTTTATCAATGGGCAATGAGAATAATAAATATTTTTCAACAGAATTATGCGGAGGAACACATGTAGCTAATACAAAGGAAATAGGAAAATTTAAAATAATAAGCCAGTCATCAATAGCCTCAGGTGTAAGACGTGTAGAAGCTCTAAGAGATGAGCAACTTGAAAAGTATGAAAAAAATCTAAAGCAATCTAAATCTACTCAAGAAAATAAACTTATCAAAGAAATTAAAGATATAAAAAAAGAATTAGAGAATTTAAAAATCAAACCAAATTACAAAAATGATTTAAGTAGTTCTGAAAATTTAAAAGATTTAAAAAAACAACTGGATCAGGCTAATGTAACAAATATCATTAAAGATAAAAATAAAAATATTATTAAAGATAATAAAGTTAGTAATTTTACATTTAGATATCAAATAATAAAAAATTTACCTTCCAAAGAATTAAGAACAATTGTTGACGCAGGGAAAAATGATATAAAAAAAGGAGTTTTGATTGTTTTTTCTATCCTTGATGGAAAAGTAGGTGTTTCAGTTGGTGTAACAAAAGATTTAATTGAAAAATTTGATGCTGTAGAGTTAGTTAAAGTTGCTTCTTCTATATTAGGCGGAAAAGGCGGTGGAGGCAGAAAAGATTTTGCTCAAGCAGGTGGTGATAATGAAAATAAAATTGAAGAGGCCTCTCAAGCTGTATTAAAAAAAATTAGTTAAGTTTTTTTTTAAGATTACTATTTATCGTTTCTAAAAATTGATTTGTAGTTAAATATTTCGCTGATTTATCAATTAGTATTGCTAGATCCTTTGTCATAGATCCGCTTTCTACAGTTTCAATACAAACTTTTTCTAAGGTTGAAGCAAATTTAATTAGTTCATCATTATTGTCTAACTTACCTCTATGAGCAAGGCCTCTAGTCCAAGCAAAGATTGAAGCTATAGGGTTCGTTGATGTTTCCTTACCTTGTTGATGCATTCTAAAATGTCTTGTAACTGTTCCGTGAGCAGCTTCTGACTCAACTGTTTTACCATCTGGAGTCATTAAAACACTTGTCATTAAACCTAAAGAACCAAAACCTTGAGCTACTGTATCTGATTGAACATCTCCATCATAGTTTTTACAAGCCCAAACATAACCACCGCTCCATTTCATCGCACAAGCAACCATATCATCAATCAGTCTATGTTCGTATGTGATGGTGTCTCTATCGAATTTATCTTTGAATTCATTTTCAAAAACTTCTTGAAATAAATCTTTAAATCTTCCGTCATAGGCTTTTAAAATTGTATTTTTAGTTGATAAATATACAGGCCATTTTCTTTCCAACCCATAATTCATACAAGCTCTTGCAAAATTTTTAATAGAGTCATCTAAATTATACATTGATAACGCGATACCAGGGCCAGTAAAGTTAAATACTTCAAATTCTTTTTTATCTTTACCATCTTTCGAAGTCCACTTAACTTCCATTTTACCTTCACCAGGTATTAAAAAATCAGTTGCGCGATATTGATCTCCAAATGCATGTCTTCCAATTACTATTGGCTGTGTCCATCCAGGAACTAATTTTGGAACATTTTTACAAATGATAGGTTCTCTAAAAACTGTTCCACCCAATATATTTCTAATTGTTCCATTAGGTGATCTCCACATTTTTTTTAATTTAAATTCTTCTACTCTAGCTTCATCAGGAGTTATAGTTGCACATTTAACACCTACTCCAAATTGTTTAATAGCATTAGCAGCATCAATAGTTATTTGATCATCAGTTTTATCTCTACTTTCCATACCTAAATCATGATATTTTAGGTCTATTTCAAGATAAGGCTTAATAAGCTTGTCTTTTATAAATGACCAGATAATTCTAGTCATTTCATCTCCATCTAGTTCAACAACTGGGTTTTTTACTTTTATTTTTGCCATAAATATAGATTGATTAAATCGGATTTTTATACATATTAAGAAAAATTATCAAACTTTAAATTATGTTTAACACAATTTTTCCTAAGATACATAAAGAAGGCTATAAATTCTTAGCAATCTCAATTATAGCTACATTTATAGTTTTACTATTCTCCAAATTCTTAGGATTTGTTTTAATATTAATAACAGTGTGGGTTTATTACTTTTTTAGAGACCCAGAGAGATATTCAATTAATGATGATAGTTATCTAGTGAGTCCAGCAGATGGATTGATCACAGATATTTCAGAAAAATCAGGACCAGAAGAATTAGGATTAGAGAATACTTCTTACACAAAAATTAGTGTTTTTATGAACGTTTTTAATTGTCACGTTAACAGAGTGCCATCCTCTGGTAAAATTGAAGAAATTTATTATAAACCAGGAAAATTTTTAAACGCTTCATTAGATAAAGCAAGCAAAGAAAATGAGAGAAATTATTTTAAAATTAAATTACTTGATGGAGAAGAAATCGTGATAGTTCAAATTGCTGGGTTAATAGCAAGAAGAATTGTTTGTGAGGTAGAACAAGGTCAAGACTTAAAGCAAGGCGAAAGAATAGGAATGATACGTTTTGGCAGCAGAGTTGATATATATTTTAAAAATAAAAAAATATTAGCAAAAATCGGTCAAAATGTAGTATCAGGTGAAAGTTTAATAGCTTCAAATTAATGGAAGAAAATAAAAAATTTAAATTAGTTACATCAAAAAAAACAAGATATCTGCTTCCAAATATTTTAACTTTAGGAGGTGTTTGCTTAGGTATAAGTTCAATAAAATTTGCAATAGATGAAAATTATAGCCTAGCTGTTACATTGATATTATTTGCAGCTATTTTAGACGCACTCGATGGAAGAATCGCTAGACTAATTAAAGGCACGTCAGAATTTGGAAAAGAATTAGACTCATTAACAGATTTTGTAAGTTTTGGCATAGCACCTGTTTTTATTTTATATTTTTGGGAATTAAATAAGTATGGAAAACTTGGCTGGACTATAACACTAATTTATTCAGTTTGTTGTGTTTTAAGACTAGCAAGATTTAATTTAACTAAAATTGAAAAAACTCAAGAATGGAAAAATAATTTTTTTGAAGGCATACCATCACCAGCAGGTGGATTATTAATTTTAATGCCACTCATATATGAATTGGCAGAACTTAATTTTGGTTATGATATAAAAAATATAACACCTTATTTAACTGTGATTGTAGCTTTATTATTAGTTAGCAAGGTGCCTACTTTAGCATTAAAAAAAATTTCAATTAAGCCAAAAACAACCATTTTTTTGTTGCTTGCTGCTGGAATTGTTATCATTGCATTATTGTTTTACACTTTAGAAACGCTACTAATATTTGGAGCTCTTTACTTTTTAAGTATTCCTTTAAGTATGATTATTTATAATAAATTTGATAAAAAAGATTTTAGAAAAATATCTGACGAAGATCATGAAGATATTTTATAATGAAAAAATCAAAAAGAATTAAAAAAAGTAATTCTTGGAGAATTAAGCAACATAGAGATCAATTTTTTAAAAAATCAAAAACTTTAGGATATCGATCTAGAGCATCATTTAAATTAATTGAGTTAAATAATAAATTTAAGTTTATTAAAAGAAATACTAACCTGTTAGATTTAGGATCAGTTCCAGGGGGATGGTCTCAAGTAGCTAGTAAAATTATAATTAATGGAAAAATATTAGCAATAGATATTAAAGACATGGAATTTGTAAAAAATGTAAAATTTATCAAAAGCGATATATTTGAGAAAAACACTAAAAGTTTTATATTGGACTATTTTTCAGGAAAATTAGATGTAATAATTTCTGATATGGCAGCCGCTACCACTGGCAACAAATCTTTAGATTCAATACGCACTAATGAATTATGCTTAGATGTGATTAAATTTTCACAAAATATACTTAAACCTAAGGGTGTACTGGTATCTAAATTGTTTATGGGTGAAGATTTTATCGAGGTTAAAAATCAAGCAAAATTAATATTCAAAAATGTAAATTTCTTCAAACCCGAGTCCAGTAGACGAGAGTCAAAAGAAACTTATTTACATTGTGAAACTTTAAAGTCTTTATAAATTCTAAGAATTGTATATAAGTTAATATGGGTACAATTAAAGAAGCTCTAACCTTTGATGACATTCTAATGCTACCGCGCTACTCTAGTGTGTTACCAGCAAATACAAATATTTCTCTAAACTTAACAAAAAAAATTACTCTAAAGGTACCTTTTTTATCGTCTGCTATGGACACAGTTACAGAGTCTAATATGGCAACAGCCATGGCTCTCGCCGGAGGTATTGGTGTAATACATAGAAATTTAAAAATAAAAAAACAATCTCAAGAGGTAAAAAAAGTAAAAAGAAAAAAACTAATAGTTGCTGCAGCAATTGGAACTGGCCAAGATGATCTAGATAGAGCAAGATCATTAATGGATAATGAAGTTGATTTAATCGTTATAGATACAGCACATGGTCATAGTAAAAAAGTATTAGAAACTCTATCTAAGATAAAAAAAATTAATGACATAATTCCAATTTGCGTTGGAAATATAGCTACAGGAGAAGCTGCGCACAGCTTATATAATTCTGGTGCAGATATAATAAAAGTTGGAATAGGACCAGGGTCAATATGCACAACAAGAATGGTGGCAGGAATCGGAGTGCCGCAAATTTCAGCAATTTTGGAGGTTAAAAAAAAACTAAAAAAAAAGAAAATTAAAATAATATCAGATGGTGGGATTAAATTTTCAGGAGATATCCCTAAAGCATTAGCAGCAGGAGCCGATGCAATTATGATGGGATCAATATTTGCAGGTACAGACGAAAGTCCTGGAAAGAAATTTAGATTGAAAGGTAAAATTTATAAACATTACAGGGGCATGGGATCTATTGGAGCGATGTCTTCAGGGTCAGCTAATCGGTATTTTCAAAAAAATTATAAAGATAAATCAAAATACGTTCCAGAGGGAGTAGAGGGGAGAGTAGAATGGAAAGGAAGTGTATTAAATATCATTTATCAATTACAAGGCGGGTTAAGATCCTCTATGGGATATATAGGAGCAAAAAATTTAACTGAAATTAAAAAAAAAGCAAAGTTTGTAAAAATTACTAAAGCTGGATTTTATGAGAGCATGGTACATAGTGTAGAAATGACACAAAAAAATATAAATTATAAATTATGATTAAATTTTTAATTAAAATATTAGCATTTACATTTTTAATTTTAAATCCACTTCTTGCTAATAACCAATATTTCCAAGAAGGAAAAAATCTATTTGAAAATAAGAAGTTTAAAAAAGCAAAATTAAAGTTTGAACAAGATATTGTATATAATCCAAAAAATGAATTTTCGTATTTATATTTATCAAAAATTTTGAAAAGCTTAGGCAAAAAAAAACTACAAGAAAATAACTTAAAAACTGTCATATTGATTAATCCAAAAAATGAAGAGGCTACTTTTATTCTAGCTAAATTAAAACTAGAAAACTCAGACTATCAAAAAAGTAAAGAATATAATGATAGATTGAGTACCTTTTGTAATAAATATTGTCAAAAAAGTGAAAAGCTTAAAATTGAGATCAAAAATCTGTCTCAAAATTAAATGCAACCGGATAAAGAAAAAAATAAAATAATAATAATTGATTTTGGATCTCAAGTAACAAAACTTATAGCTAGAAGAATAAGAGACCTACATGTTTACTCTGAAATAATCCAACCCAATGATGTTAATAAAATAAATAACTATAAAAATATAAAAGGTATAATACTTTCAGGCGGGCCCTCTACGGTAACTAAAAATAAATTTCAAAGTGTACCCAAAGAATTATTTAAAAAAAAAATACCAATTTTAGGAATTTGCTATGGTTTACAGTTAATAGCAAAATTATTTGGTGGAAAGATTAAATCTTCAAAAAAAAAAAGAGAATTTGGTAGAGCTTTCATATTTGAGAAAAAATTTTCATTATTAACGAAAAATTTTTTCAACACTTCAAAAACTGTATGGATGAGTCATGAAGATGCTGTAGTCAAAATTCCTAAAAATTTCGAAATAACCGCATCAACAAAAGAGTCTAAATTGACAATTATTGAAAATACGAAAGATAAAATTTATGGTGTACAATTTCATCCAGAGGTTACTCACACAGATAACGGCAAACAAATATTTAAAATTTTCTATTTAAAATATGTAAAATCAAAAAAAATTGGGATATCGTTTCTCAGGAAAAAATATTAGTTAATCAAATTAAAAAAACTGCAAAGAACAATAAAGTAATTTGTGCCCTGTCTGGTGGTGTTGATAGCAGTGTAGTTGCCTTATTAATAAATAAAGCTATTAAAAAAAATCTTATTTGTATTATGGTTGATACGGGCCTTATGAGAAAAAATGAATTTAAACATACTTATAAAGTTTTTAAAAAAAAATATAAACTTAATGTTAAACTAGTAAATGCCTCAAAATTATTTTTAACAAAATTGAAAAATATTAATAATCCAGAAAAAAAAAGAAAAATAATTGGTAGTCTTTTTATTAAGGTCTTTGAAAGAGAGTCAAAAAAATTTACAAATATAAGATTTTTAGCTCAAGGAACACTTTATCCTGATATTGTTGAAAGCAGGTCACCATCTGGCAGCAAAACATCAAAAATTAAATCACATCACAATGTGGGTGGTCTACCAAAAAAAATGAATTTAAAATTAATCGAACCCTTGAAGGAATTTTTTAAAGATGAAGTGAGAATTTTAGGCAAGTCTCTAGGTCTAACTGAAGATATAAATTTTAAACATCCATTTCCAGGGCCTGGTCTTGGTATAAGAATTATCGGAAACATTACTTTAGAAAAAATTAGAATTCTTCAAGAAGCCGATAATATATATATGAATGAACTGATTAAAAGTAATCTTTACAATAAAATATGGCAAGCATATGCCGCTCTACTTCCCATTAAAACTGTAGGTGTAATGGGCGACTCCAGAACCTACGAAAACATATGTTTATTAAGAGCTGTAACTTCTGAGGACGGTATGACAGCTGATTATTTTAATTTTCCGAAGAGTTTTTTAGATGCAATTTCAAATAAAATTGTGAATAATGTAAAAGGTATTAATAGAGTTGTTTATGATATAACCTCAAAACCTCCAAGCACAATTGAATTAGAGTAATGAATAAAAAAATAAAAAAAATTTTAGCTAAAAAAAATATATCTAAAATTGTAAGCTTGACTGCATATTCAAAAAATATTGCTAAAATTTTAGATAATTATTGTGACATTATTTTAGTTGGCGACTCAATGGCAAATGTTTTGTATGGATTAAAAAACACACATAAAATTACTTTAGCAAACATCATTCAACATACTCTAAGTGTAAAAAAGGGTATAAAAAAATCTTTATTAGTAGTTGATATGCCTAAAAATAGTTACACAAATGAAAAACAAGCTTTAAAAAATGCCAAGTTGATCATTAATACTACAGGATGTGAAGCAGTTAAAATAGAAAGTAATAAGAGAAATTTTAATATCATCAAAAAATTAGTAAAAGCAAAAATTTCAGTCATAGG
>JBJLEC010000012.1:0-27502 GCA_045566115.1 Candidatus Pelagibacter sp.
CTTGATTTTTTTCTCTGTAAATACTTTGAATCTCACCACTATATACAACTACGCCATCCCTTATGATTCTTGCTTTAGATTTATTTTTTATTTCTCCATTAATTACTTTTGATCCAGCAACTTTTCCAGCTTTTGATACTTTAAATATTTTCTGAATTTCAGCTGAACCCAGCACTGTTTCTTTTACATCTGGTTCCAATAAACCTGACAAAGATTTCTCTACATGTTCGATTGCTTCATAAATTATATTAAAATACTTGATGTCTATTTTCTGTTCTTCTGCTAATTTTTTTGCCTCTCTATTTGGCTTAACATTAAAACCAATCAAAATTGCATTTGATGCTTTTGCTAAAGAAACATCTGTTTCATTTATCATACCAATATCTGATAAAATTATTTTTGCTTCTACTTCATCATGTTGAATTTTATTGATTGCCATTTTTAAAGCTTCGCTAGATCCTTGAACATCTGATTTAATAATAATATTTAATTCATCTTTTTGTTTAATATTGTCAAAAAGTGTTGTTTTATCTTTAGCTAATAATTTATTTTGAGTTGAATGATCTTTTCTATATGCCACCATTTCTTTAGCTTCATCTTCATTTTTTGTTACTAAAAATTCTGCTCCAGCAAATGCAGAGTCATTCATTCCAAGAATTTCAACTGGCATAGAAGGTAGCGCCTCGTCTATATTTTTGTTTTCATAATTAATCATTGCTCTTATTTTGCCCCACGTGTCTCCACATATAAAGAAATCTCCTTTTTTTAATTTTCCATTACTAATTAAAATTGTAGACACAGGTCCTTTTCCTTTATCTATCTTAGACTCAATTACAACTCCTTTAGCTTGCCCAGAAAATGAAGCTTTTAAATCTAAAATTTCTGATTGTAATAAGATGCTTTCTTTAAGTTTATTTAAATTCATTTTTTTTAATGCAGATACCTCTACAAATAAAGTATCTCCACTTAAATCTTCTGCGATTAATTCATATTGCATCATTTCATTTTTAATTTTACTTATATTTTTTTCAGGTAAGTCACATTTATTTATTGCTACAATAATGGGTACCTTGGCTGCTTTTGCGTGTTTAATTGCTTCAACAGTTTGTGGTTTTATTCCATCGTCTGCCGCAACAACTAAGATAACTATATCTGTTATCTTTGAACCTCTAGCTCGCATTTCTGTAAATGCAGCATGGCCAGGCGTATCAATAAAAGTAATTAACTGATTTTTATTAGTTTTTACCTGATATGCACCAATATGTTGCGTGATACCACCATGTTCACCGGAAACAACATTTGAATCTCTCATTGCATCTAATAAAGAGGTTTTACCGTGATCTACGTGACCCATTATAGTAACTATTGGTGCCCTTACTTGAATATCTCCTTGTAATTTCTCTTGTTTTTTACCTACCTCTAAATTTGGTTTGTCCTCAAAAATCGGTGTATGACCAAATTCTTTTACAATATATTCAGCTGTATCTTTATCAATAACGTGATTGATTGTAGCTACAACCTTCATATTAAACAGAAACTTGATTACATCATTAGATTTCTCAGCCATTCTGTTGGAGAGTTCTTGAATGGTTATTTGCTCTGGTACTTTGACATCTCGTAAAATTTTTTTAAATTCTTTCTTTTCACTATCTGGGTTACTTTTTCTATCTTTTAGCCTTGCTCTTTTTACTGAAGCCAAGCTCCTTTGTTTAATTTCAATCTCTTCTACATTTAAAGCTCTAGAAACTGTTAATTTAAAATCTCTTTTATCTATAGGGCCTTTAAGTTTTAGTTTGCTTTTACCTGTTGGCTTATCATCTTTCTTTATAAAAGCCTTTGTAGCTTGTTGTTCAACGAATTTTCTAGCAAAATTTTTTTTTTTAGGATCAGAATTTTTAGTTAAATTTTGATTTTGAATGACTCTATTAGTGTTTTTACTTCCTCTAAAAGGTTCCTTTTTTTTTACAGAGAAAGATTTTTTTCCAGCAGTACTTATCGATGTTGTATCAATTTTCTTTTTTAGACCAGATGAAATTGTAAGTGTCTTTTTTTTATTTTCTTTTTCCATAACATTACTTGTACGCAATCTCTCTTGCTGACATAATTAACTCATCAGCTTCTTTTCTTGATAAAGAAAATTCTTCTAGATAACCGTCTATCCTAATTTTCTTTCCTTTAATCTCATCAAAACCACCAATCAATTCGTCTGATGATAAGTCTGCAAAATCAATTATTTTTTTAATATTTTTTTGTCCCAATATAACAAGCATACCTTGAGTCATTCCTTTTAAATTTATTAAACTCTCGTCTACTCCTAGTTCTTTAAGTTTAAGAGCTATAGCTTGTTTTTCTTTTATTAAAGTTTCTTTTGATCTAGTAATTAACTCATTTGCTGTTTCTTCATCAATAGCTTCGATCTTAGCAATATCCTCTGGTGCGGATTGTGAAATATCCTCTATAGATTGAAATCCTTCTGAAACTAAAAGTTGTCCTAGTGTTTCATCTACCTCTAAATTTTTGACTAATGTTTCAGTTCTTTCTTTAAATTCAGTTTGTCTTCTTTCTGAATCTTCTGCATCAGTTAAAATATCTATTTCATAATTTGTAAGTTTAGATGCTAATCTAACGTTTTGCCCTCTTCTACCAATTGCTTTACTTAAATTTTCCTCTGTTAAAATAATATCAATTCTTTTATTATCTTGATCAATCAATACTCTTTGAATTTCTGCAGGAGACAAAGACTCAGAAATTAATGTAGGGAGATCTTCTGTCCATTTAATTATATCAATTTTTTCACCATGCAATTCGTTAACAATTGTTTGCACTCGACTACCTCTCATACCAACACAAGCTCCTACTGGATCTATTGAAGAATCTTGTGAATGCACACATATTTTTGCTCTACTTCCAGGGTCTCTTGCTACAGATTTAATTTCTATGGTACCTTCGTAAATTTCAGGTACTTCATGAAAAAATAATTTAGCTAGAAATTGTGGATGTGCTCTGGATAAAAATATTTGATGGCCCTTCAGTTCTTTTTTTACTTCATAACAATATGCTTTTACTCTATCTCCAGTTTTTAGAATTTCTCTCGGTATTAATTCATCTTTTTTTATAACTCCTTCAGCTTTACCGAGATCAACAATTACATTTCCGTATTCTAATCTTTTAATGATACCACTTAAAATCTGTCCTTGTTTTTCTATAAAATCCTCATATTGTCTGTTTTTTTCAGCTTCTCGTACTCTACTGCTAATAACTTGTTTAGCGCTTTGAGCAGCTATTCTTCCAAAATCTATTTGAGGTAATTCTTCAAAAATTTTTTCACCAACTTTTAATTCGCTATTTATAGAATTGTATTTTTTAGCATCTCTTAAAGTGATTTCTCTTGCAGGGTCCTCTACTTTTTCAACTATATCCAAAACTTTTTGAATTTTTATATCTCCACTTTCTCTATCAATGATAACTTCAATATTATTATCATTTCCAAATTTAATTAATGCTGCTTTCTGAATAGCGCTCTCCATTGAACCTATTACCAATTCTTTATCTATAGATTTTTCACTGGCTACGGCTTCAACAATTCTTAAAAGTTCTTGTTTATCTAAACCTCTATTTAACATTTTATTACTCCTAAAAAAAAATGGGCTAGTGCCCATTATGTAAATCTCAATTATTTATATAACTTTTAAAAGAAAATTATGGTTTTTTCAAGATCACAGTTTAAATAAATCAATTTTATCAGTCTTTTCCCAAGTAAATTCACCTTTATTTGTTGGCTTTCTACCAAAGTGACCGTATGCTGAAGTTACTTCGTATATTGGATTATTTAGTTTCAACATTTCTCTAATGCCTCTTGGAGATAAATTAAAATTTTCTTCAATAATTTTTTTTATATTTTCTACTTTTCCTTCATCTCCATTACCTAGTTTAATAAAAATTGACAAAGGTTTAGATACTCCAATTGCATATGCTAATTGAATTAAGCATTTGTCTGAAGCACCAGACGCAACAATATTTTTTGCTAAATATCTTGAGGCATATGCTGCTGATCGATCAACTTTTGTTGGGTCTTTTCCAGAAAATGCACCCCCTCCATGGGGTGATGCTCCTCCATAGGTATCAACAATAATTTTTCTTCCTGTTAGTCCAGTGTCTCCATCTGGTCCTCCAATTATAAATTGACCTGTTGGATTAATATATATTTCTTTAGGGTTTAAGTCTGTAAGAAAATTTTTTGGGATAGATTTTTTTATATATGGAAGAATTAAATCTCGTACTTTATCTTGATTTAAATCTTTAGAATGCTGGGTAGAAATTACTACTGACGTAACCTTAACTGGTTTATCTTTTTCATAAAGCATTGTAACTTGACTTTTTGAGTCCGGCTCTATTCCTTTTAAAATTCCACTTTTTCTATCTGAAGCCATCAATCTTAAAATTTTATGTGAGTAATGTATTGGAGCTGGCATTAATTCCTCTGTTTCGTTACATGCGTAACCAAACATAATTCCTTGATCACCAGCACCTTCATCTTTGTTATCTTTTGAGTCTACACCCATTGCAATATCTGATGACTGTTCGTGTAAAAAAGTTTCTATATCTGCTGTTTTCCAGCTAAATCCATCTTGATCATACCCTATATCTTTAATGCACTCTCTTACTTTTGATATAAGCTCATCTTTATCAATTTTAGGTCCTCTAGTTTCACCTGCTAAAATAACTTTGTTGGTTGTAGTCAAGGTCTCACAAGCTACTCTAGAAACTGGATTTTTTGATAAATATGTATCTACAACCATGTCCGAAATTCTGTCACAAACCTTATCTGGATGTCCTTCTGAAACAGACTCACTTGTAAAAAAAAATTTATTATTTTTCATATTTTTTATTTTTATAAAACTGAAAGATAAACAGATATGTAGTTAAAAGTACAAAAAAGATCAAATCATTTTTATTATTTTCAGAATTTATCAACGGAACATTAAACTCTATATTTCCAGCTTCATTTCTATTTAGACTTTTTATTTGAACACCCTTGTTGTCTATTATAGCGCTTATTCCTTTGTTTGCAGATCTTAAAAAAAAAGTTCCATTTTCAATCGCTCTAAATATTGACTTGGAATAGTGTTGGTCTGGCCCAATAGTGCTGCCAAACCAAGCGTCTTCTGAGATATTTACAATCAAATTAGTATCGTTGCTAGACTGTTGAATAATGCTTGTAAATATAACTTCATAGCAAATTAATGGTAATATATTTAATTGATCTATTACGATTTTTTTTTTATTATTTCCTTTTTTAAAAGATCCATGTCCCTCAGTTATTTTTTTTAACCCAATTTTATTAAATAAATTTTCAAAGGGTAAAAACTCACCAAAAGGTACAAGTTTTTGTTTATTGTATTGTTGTAATACACTTAATTCATTATCTACTATTAATAGACTATTATAAAATAAACCAGTTTGTTCATCTAATTTGTTTACTCCTAAAATAATGTAATGATTTTTATTAAAATTTTTTTTTATCAAATTTTTAAATATTAAAATTTCACTGTAACTATAACCACTAAAAACCCCCTCTGGCCAAATAAATAAGGTTTTTTTATTGTTATTAGGTTCGCTATAACGGATTAGTTTATTTAACTTTTTTTCAATTTGATTAATATCTAAATCATATTTTAAGTCAAAATTCGGAGAAACTATTTTAGTATTAATTTTTTTATTTAATGTATTTAAATAATTTTCATTTTTATTTATCTCGTGGTTTCCATAGATATATAAACATAAAACTAAAATTACAGTTGAAAATAAAATAGAAAGTTTTTTTATGATAGAGAATTGATAAAATAAAATTATTGGAAGAGTAAAAATAGTAATCACTATTAAATTAAAAGCAAATAAACCTAATAGATTTAAAGTTTGAAGCAATTCTGTTATCCAAGAGAGACTATAGGCCCAAAGATTCCACGGAAATCCTGAAAATAATTTAGCTCTTAAAAAATCTGAAAAGGCCAAAGCTGCTGAAAAAATAAAAATTGAAGAAATATTATAATTTAACAAAGGTCCTACAATTAGGACTGTACATCCCATAAATAAACTGAGAAACAATGGTATAAGAATAATCGCAAAAGGAATTAGAACTTTAAAATTTTCATCAAAGGTTAATGAGTTGGTAATCCATGAAATGCCACTCAAATAAAATCCAAAACCAAATAGTGTTCCAAATATAAAAAGATTTTTCTTGTGTGGTTTTTTTCTGTAAGTGCTTTTAGATTTTTTATTTATATTTACTGCAAGATAAAAAAAAATCGGTAAGATTATAAAATTAAGATAAGTTATATTGAATGGCTGAAAGGTAAACACTGTTAATGAACCAATAATAAATGGTATTAGATAGAGTATCAAAAAACGATTATTAAGATATTTTTCAAGCATTATTGAATGTATTTGAGATAATCTTTTTCAATTTGACTCATCTTTTTAAAATCTTTTTCTTTTTTATGATCATAGCCAAATAAATGAACAAGACCATGTATCCATAATTTATCAAATTCTAATTTGAAATTTTTCATATTGTTTTTTGAGCGAACTCTGTTTAGATTTATAATTATATCTCCTAGATAGATTTCTTTTTCATTTTTTATTTTTTTTTTCAAATTTTTTTCGTTATGAAATGGAAAAGACAAAACATCTGTAGATTTATTTTTTTTTCTAAATTTACTATTTAATTTTTTTATTTCTTTTGTATTGGATAATAGTAATGTACAAAAAATAATATTTTTTTTATAATTTTTATTCTTAAAATTTAATTTTTTTATTTTTCTCTCGATATAGTTGTTGGGTATTTTTATAAATCGATACCAATTAAAATTATTAGTAATAACATTAATTTTTATCATCAGTGTTTTTATTTTGATAAGCTCTGATAATTTTAGATACTAAAGGATGTCTGACAACATCATTATGATCAAATACGATCACTTTAATTTCTTCTAATTTTTCTAATACTTTTTTTGATTTTATTAGTCCTGAATGTTCTTTATTAATTAAGTCTACCTGAGATGGGTCTCCATTAACAACTAGCTTGGAATTCTCACCTATTCTTGTTAAAAACATTTTTATTTGAGTTTCCGTTGCGTTTTGTGCTTCATCAAGGATGGCAAAACAATTTTTAAGCGTTCGACCACGCATAAATGCTAGAGGTGCAATTTCGATTTCTCCTGTTTCTATTTTTTTATCTATTTTATCGGCTCCAAAGAGCTCATATAATGCATCGTATAAAGGTCTCAAATATGGGTCTACTTTTTCTTTCATATCACCAGGTAAAAAACCTAATTTTTCACCAGCTTCAACTGCAGGTCTGGATAAGATAACTCGTTCAATTTTTTTTTCCATTAATAAAGTGATTGCTACAGATACTGCTAAAAAACTTTTTCCAGTTCCTGCAGGCCCTAAAGACATTACAATATCATTCTCCTTGAGAGCTTTTATATAATCTGATTGTTTTTCAGACCTTGCTATAACTGATTTTCTAGGTGTTTTAATTAGTTGTTTAAAAGTCTTAACATTAGATTCTTCAAATTTTATATTTTTTTTCACAGATAAAACTATATCTTCTTTTTCAATAATATTCGTTAATAAATATTTATTTATCAAAAATTTTATTGCCGTACAAAATACTAAAATATTTTCAGCATTTCCTTTGCAAGTGATTGAGTTTCCTCTAAAGAATAGATTTGTATCAGTTAGTTTGGATAAATGTTTTAAATTTTTGTCGAACTCCCCAACAATTGATATTAACATATCGTTGTTTGCGATTTGGATATTTGTGGTTCCATCATCGATTTTTTTGATAATTAAATTTTGTTCAAGTTTACTAATCTCAGACATATATTTAAGCTGCAAAATTATTTTGAATTGAATGCATGTCAATTTCACCAAACAAAGTATTTTGATTAATTTTTATTATTTTGATTTTTTTAATTTTATTTACTAAATTTTCATTACTTTCAACAATAACGGAATTAAAATACTCATCTCTCCCAAAATATTTATTTTTTTCTTTAGTTTCATTTTCAAACAAAACAGTCATAGTTTTAGATAAAAGAGTTTCTCTATATTCAGTTTTTATTTTTTTAGACAAGTTTTGAAAAAGAAACAATCTCTCTTTTGCTATATTTTCATCAATTTTATCGAAATTAAAGGCCGGCGTACCTGGGCGAGCGCTATATAAAAACGAATAGGCGTTAATAAATTTTACTTCCTTCATTAGTTCGATCGTTTTTTCAAAGTCGTCTTCCGTTTCACCGGGATAACCTATTATAAAATCACTTGAAAATTTTACATTAGATTTAATACTTTTTAATTTTTTAATAATTTCAAGATATTCTTCAATTGTATGTTTTCTATTCATGTTTTTTAAAATTTTATTAGATCCGCTTTGAACAGGCAGATGAATTAACGGCATTAACTTCTCACAATATTTATGTGCTAAGATTAAATCTTGGGAAAAATCCCTAGGATGTGATGTAGTATATCTTATCCTTTTTAAATCCTTGATTTGAGATACTTCAAAAATTAAATCTGAAAGTTTTTTGCTTTCAAAGTTGTACGCATTTACATTTTGTCCAAGAAGTGTGATTTCACTTGATCCATTTTTTACTAATTGCTTAGCCTCTGTAACTAGTTCCTTAATAGACCTAGAATATTCTGCTCCACGTGTATACGGAACAACACAAAATTTACAAAATTTATCACACCCTTCTTGTATAGTTAAAAATGATGAAATTTTATTACATGAGTTGTTAACAGAATTTAAATTATCAAATTTTTCTATTACATCAAACTCTGTGAAGTTAATTTTTTTTGATTTTTTTTCTAAATTTAAAATCATGTTATTGATTTTATGATAAGATTGAGGTCCTATAACCGCATCAATATATTTTTCTTTTTTAAGAATTATGTCTCCTTCTGCCTGAGCTACACAGCCTGCAATCAAAACTATTGGTTTTTTTCGGTTTTTAAATTTTTTTTTTAATCTTCCTATGTCATGATAAACTTTATCTGTTGCTTTTTCTCTAATATGACAAGTGTTTAAAATATAGCAATCAGCCTCGTTTATATTTTTAGTTACCGCATAATTGATTTTTTTTGTTAAATCTAAAATACGGTTACTATCGTATTCGTTCATTTGACAGCCAAGGGTTTTAATGAAAATTTTCTTTTCCAAATTATTTTTTTATTTTAGAGCCATAAAGCTCTAGCTTATGATCTACTAATTTATAACCTAGTTTTTTGGCAACTTCATTCTGAAGTTTTTCGATTTCTTTGTCCACAAATTCTATTATTTCACCACTATTAATATCTATTAAATGATCATGATGCTCGTCTGGAGATTGTTCGTATCTTGCTTTTCCACCTTTAAAATCATGTTTTTCTAGAATACCGGCTTCTTCAAAAAGTTTTACAGTTCTATAAACAGTTGCAATGCTAATCTTTTTATCAATTTCACTTATCCTTTTGTGTAGCTCATCTACATCTGGGTGGTCTTTAGTCTCAGCCATAACTTTTGCTATTACTTTTCTTTGATCTGTGAGTCTAACACCTTTATTCTTACATTTTTCTTCAATAGAGTTCATATAAATAATTTAACTTAAGTACAGGGGTTTAATCAAATTTTTTTGTAATAAATTTTTTGTTATTAAAAGCTCAATATTTGCAAGGGTAAATTGGTCAAGATCAGAGTCTTTATAGCCAAAAAGTTTAATTTTTTTTGATAATTTTATACCTTTTGCAACTGCTAAAGAAATACGTGTGGATGAAAAGCTTCCAGGACCTGAGTTTACAAGAATTGAAAAATCAGTTCCAAGATTTACTTTGTATTTATTTATAAGATTTAATATATTTATAACTAATTGATCTTTTTCTTTAGTTTTAAAATTAAAATCATGTATAAAAAAATTATTGTTAAACCTAAGGCCAATTTTATCATTTTTACCTATGCAATTTATAATTAAAAAATCTTTGATCATTTATCTCTTTTTTATAGCTTTATTAAGCTTTGATAACAAATTGTATTCAAATGCAAGTTTAAATCATATTGAAGATTTTGGATTGATTTCTTTAATGTACCATAGATTTGAAGAAAATAAATATCCATCTACAAATATTAAAATATCAGATTTTAAGAAACAATTAGAAATCATTCAAAAAAGTAATATTAAATTCATAAATCCTAAAAAGTTTAAAAAAGAACTAATTAATAATAAAAAACAAAGGAAAATATTATTAACAATAGATGATGGTTTTCTATCTTTTTATAATAATGCTTGGCCAATACTAAAAAAAAATAAAATACCTTTCATTTTGTTTGTTAGTACAAGAGAAGTCGGGTCGTTTAATTATATGAACTGGAATCAAATAAAAGAAATTGCTAAAGAAGATTTTGTTGAAATAGGTAATCACAGTCATACTCACGAATATCTAGTCAACGAGAACGATGAGACAATTAAAGCTGATATTAAAAAGTCTATGAATATATTTAAAACCAAACTAGGAAAGAACTCAGTTTTTTTCTCTTATCCATTTGGCGAATACAGCATAAATTTTAAAAATATTATTATATCTCTAGGATTTAAATATGCTTTTGGTCAACATTCTGGCGTGATCGACGAAACAAAAAATTTTTATGAATTACCTAGATTTCCAATTAATGAGAAATATGGTGAAATAAAAAGGTTTACTTCCTTAACTAAAACGCTACCTTTTAAATATAAAAATATATTTCCTGAAGAAAAATATCTTTTGGATAGTAAAAATCCACCACAAGTTAAAATTGAATTCTATGAAAATATAAAAAATATAAATTCTGTTAATTGCTATTCCAATGAAGCTAATAAATGGAGAAAATCAGAGATAGCTTTTATATCTAATAATGTTTTACAAATTTATATTAAAGATAAATTTGTTGGAGAGCGTGGACGAATTAATTGCTCTTTAAGAGACCCAAGTGGTTTCTGGAGATGGCTAGGAATTCAATTTGTTTTAGGTGAAAAAAATTAAGAACTAAGCTCGATTTGTTTTATAGAATTCACAAGTCTTACAGGTTCAAAATCTGTTAATCTATTCTGTATAATAATTTGGTTTAAAATTTTTGTGTACTCAGTACCTGTTTGGGCATAATTTTTTAGAGTTTCAGTCAATTCTAGTCCTTTGATACTCTTGTTCTTTTCTCGCATAGTCATTCTTTTATCTCTAAAATTTGAATAACTTTTATGTGTGTTAAGATTGTTTTGATATGCTTTTACTGAAGCTCTTAAAATTGGAAACTTTAAAATTTTATGATTTTTATTACCTTCTCTATCTAAAGGAGCTATTCCATTATCACTCCAAGTCCATTGACCAAACATTGCGTTACCCTCTAATGCGAATCTAGATGTTCCCCAACCACTTTCTTTAGCGGCTTGAGCTAAAGCAATAGAAGTTGGTATTATATCTACTCTTTCTACTAGTTCATCCATGTTCCCTTTTTTGACTTTATATTCCAAAAGTTTTTGTCTTAACCACTGCTTCTCTAAATCACTTGTTTGTTTTTTTTTTAAAATCCTTTGTAATTTTTTCCTATCCGCTAAAATTCTTTCATTCTCAGCAACAACCAATGGTAAAACAATTTTTATAAATGTTTCTTTTTTCAGCCTAGCGTTTGGTAGTTCATTAAGATCTCTTGGAAATTGTGTAAAATAGATAGGTTTAACAAGTTTTTTATTTCTAACTTGACTTAAATCATAATCCACATCTTTAAATAAATTTAGAACAGTTTCAGTTTTTAAATTAAGGTTTGGTAAAATCACTTCGGAAACATTATTTTTTTTTACTTTAAGTTTTGCTTCTTTTTTAACTTTTGTTTTAGGTTTTTTTTCTACTTTCTTTTGTGTAACTTCTGGTTTTTTAATATCTGGTTTTTTAATATCCGGTTTTTTAATATCCAGTTTTTTAATATCCGGTTTCTTTACCTCAACTTTTTGTATTTGTTGAATATCTTCATATTTAGTTAAGCTAGTAATTAAAATTGTTGTAACACTAATAATTACAAAAAAACCGATTATAACTGTTTTTACATTTTTTGGATTAATTTGCTGGTTATAAAGACCGTTAAATAAATCTACTAGTATATTTGCAAAAAAATTGTAGAACGTTTTTCCTAAAACAGGAATAATATTTAAGAAATTTAATCCTATAGCACCTAAATTTTTCCATAAATTTTTAAAGCTTCCACCTATTTTTCTTTGGGTATCGTGTTTAAAATTTTCAGTTTTTCTTAAAAACTTGTTTTTATTTTTAACCTGATCATTTTTAAATTGATTAATATTTTGTTTAAATTTTGAGAGAGGTTTTAAAAAATTATCTTTTACAAAGCTGGTTTTAAAATCTTTCGGTATTGCAATTTTATTTTTTTTTAAAATTAACTCTAGTTGGCCAGAAGTTAAATTTTTTCTGTTTTTAACATACTCCTGGATTTCTCTAACATTGTATATATATGCTAACTCTAATAATTTATCTCTATAACTAAGTTTTTTTTTCATAATTATTCGGCTTCTACCGAGTTTACTTCTTTAACATAATGCTTAAGAAGATTTTGAACACCTTGTTTTAAAGTCATTAGCGAACTTGGGCAACCTGAACAACTACCTTGTAATTCAACTTTGACTATTCCATTCTCAAACGATTTAAACTTAATATCTCCACCATCTCTTGCCACAGCTGGTCGTATTTTGGTATCTAAAACTTCAATAATTTTGTTAATTGTTTCATTGCTATTGTTGGATTTATTAGGTTGTATTTTATCGTCTTTTAAAATGGGTTCATTATTTTTCTCAAAATAGTCATTTAGATGAGAAATAACCATTGGCTTGAGTTCTTTCCAACTAACATCTTTAGTTTTTTTTACTGATAAGAAATTTTTTGAAAGAAGTATAAGTTCAATTCCTTTAAATTCTAAAAGTTTTTTTATAAATGGATTTGGTGTTTTGCTTATTTTACCTTTTTGAAATTCCTCTGTACCAGCAGCTGAGATAGTCTTTTCAGATATAAATTTTAATGAATCTGGATTTGGAGTTTGTTCTGTTTGTATCATGAAGGATTTATATTATAACAATCCCACTATATCACGTATTTTCTTAAGGTTTTCCTCAGCTATTATGTTAGCTTTTTCACTCCCATTTTTAAGAATTTGCTTCAAATGCGATTTATCATCAAGCAATTTTTTTATTTCACCAGCTACAGGTGTTATTTCATTAACTAAAATTTCTGTTAACTTATTTTTTAAAAAAGAATATTCCTTACCTGCCATATCCTGAAGTGTTTTTTCTAAATTATTTTTTGATAATTCCGAATAAATAGTTAACAAATTTAGTGCTTCAGGTTTTTTTTCTAATGATTTTAAATTATCTGGAATCGGTTCGGAGTCAGATTTAGCTTTTTTAATTTTTTTGTTTATCTCGTCCACACTATCACTTAAGTTGATTCTTGAATAATCAGATTCTTCTGATTTACTCATTTTTTTAGTTCCATCTCTTAAGCTCATTATTCTAGAAATATTTTTGGATATAAGGGGTTCTGGTAATGGAAAAAAATTTTCGCATTTAAAATCGTTATTAAATTTTTGAGCTATATCTCTAGATAGTTCTAAATGTTGTTTTTGATCAGCTCCAACTGGTACATGGGTTGCTTTATATAAAAGAATATCAGCTGCCATTAAATTTGGATAGATGTATAATCCAACACTTGCCTTTTCTTTGTCTGATCCAGCCTTATCTTTAAATTGTGTCATTCTATTTAACCAGCCTATCCTTGATACACAATTTAAAATCCAAGCTAATTCAGAGTGGCCGGAAACTGCAGATTGATTAAAGATAATACTTTTATTTGGATCTAAACCTGCTGCTAAAAAACTAGCTACTGTTTTAAAAACATTTTCTGATAATTCGCTGGGTTTCTGATAAATAGTAATAGCATGCAAATCAACTACACAGTAAATACACTCCATTTCTTTTTGTAAAAATGTAAAATTTTTAAGTGCTCCCAGATAATTACCTAGATGCAGGTTACCTGTAGGCTGAACCCCAGAAAATACTAATTTTTTATTAATCATTTAATTTGTTTTATAATCTTTTAATTTTAATATTCCGAATAAATAACAAGATAGCAAATAAACAATCCCTACGAAACCTACAATTGATAATAAATAAATTGCTTTAAATTTGTACGAATAATTTAAATAACTTTCGTAATTATTTATTAATAAAACCATTATAATAGACATTATTATGGTTGAAGCTAAAATTTTTATAAAATTAGGTATTAATTTTTTATTCAGTAGTAAAGAATTTTTCTCATTTAGAAGATAAATATAAATTAAAACACCTGTCCAAGTTGAAATAGAAGTGGCAATAGGAATAATTATAAATCCATAGCTTGCAAATAAACTTACACTTATGGAAATATTTATTATAACCATGAATATGGAAATATATAAAGGAGTTTTAGTGTTATCTCGAGCAAAGAAAAAATTTGATAAAATTTTAACTAATGCAAAAGCCGGTACTCCATAACCAAAATATTTTAGAGCGTCAGCTGTAAGCTTGACATCTTTTTCAGAAAAAGAACCATATCCAAATAAAGAATTAACTATTTCTTCTGAAGCTAAAATTAATCCAAGACTTGCTGGTATTGATAATAATAAAGAAAGCTCAAATGACTTGCTTTGGATGTTTGATAATTTCTTGATATTTCTATTTTTAAATGCCTTTGAAAGTGCGGGCAGGGAAACTGTTCCTACTGCTATTCCTGCTATTGCTAGATTAATTTGATAAATTCGATCAGCGTAATACAAGTAAGAAACAGCTCCCGCTTCATACGAGGCAATAATTGTTCCAATTAAAATATTTATTTGGGTAATACCTGATGAAAAAATACTTGGTAACAATTTTTTAAAAAAATTTTTAACTTTGTTACTCGCTTTTAATCTTAAAGTTAGAGTTGGTTTATAAAATTTAAAGGTAACAAAAAACAGGAATACAAGTTGCAATACTCCAGCTAATGTAACACCGTAAGACAACTGATTGGCAAAGTTAAGATTAAGTTTATACGAAATAATCAAGCTTAAAATTAAAATAATATTTAGAATAATTGGAGCCGCTGCGGCTGCTGCAAATTTATTATTAGAATTTAGAATACCTGAAAAAAAAGAAGAGAGACTTATAAATATTAAAAAAGGAAACGTAATTCTTGTTAATTCTACTGCAAGATTAAATTTTATGCTATTTTCAACAAATCCTGGTGCAATAATAAAAACTAAATAGGGTGTAAAAATTTCTACTACTGTAACTATTATTATTAAAATTAATAATAATGAAGCTAAAATATCGTCGGCGAATCTTTTTCCTTTTGTTTTATTCTCTATTCTCGCAGATGTATAACTTGGAATAAATGCTGCATTAAAAGTCCCCTCTGCAAATAATCTTCTAAATGTATTAGGTAGTCTAAATGCTACAAAAAATGCATCAGCAAATATCGATGCTCCCAAAAAAAATGCTATTAGAATATCCCTGAAATAACCTAAAATTCTACTGATTAAAGTAAAAAAACTAAATATGGAAGTTGAGGAAAGAAGGTTCATATATAATCTTAATTAAGCCATAAATATTTAGTGAATTATCATTTTTTATATTACATACTCATTTAACTAAATGCCAAAAAAAACAGAAATTGACCACTATACCGATAAAGAGGCACTTGATTTTCATGTAAAGGGAAAGTCAGGCAAAATTGAGATTACTTCTTCTAAGCCATTAACTACTAAAAGAGACCTTTCTTTAGCTTATTCACCTGGCGTGGCAGCTCCTGTGAAAGAAATAGCTAAAAATCCAGAACTTGCTTACGATTACACGAGTAAAGGAAATTTAGTTGCAGTAATAAGTAATGGATCTGCAATTTTAGGATTAGGGAATTTAGGTTCACTTGCATCAAAACCTGTAATGGAAGGAAAGTCAGTTTTATTTAAAAGATTTGCAGATATAGACTCTATTGATATTGAAATTGATAACAAAAATACAACATCAATAATCGAAACTATAAAAAATATAAGTGGAACTTTTGGTGGTATTAATCTTGAAGATATTGCTGCACCTGATTGTTTTATAATAGAACAAAAATTAAAGGAAATTTTAGACATACCTGTTTTTCATGATGATCAACACGGTACTGCTATTATCACAACAGCAGCGTTAATTAATGCTTTAGATATTTCAAAAAAAAATATTACAAATGTTAAAATTGTTGTCAACGGAGCAGGTGCTTCTGCTCAGGCGTGTGCGAATTTATTTAAAAGCTCCGGTGTTAAAAATCAAAATTTAATTATGTGTGATAGCAAGGGAGTGATCTACTCGGGTAGAAAAAATATTGATCAGTTTAAATCTGGTCATGCGGTTGAAACTAAATTGAGAACTTTAAAAGAAGCAATTAAAGGTGCTGATGTTTTCTTAGGTTTGTCTGCTAAAGATGTTGTTAGCCAAGACATGGTGAAATCCATGGCCAAAAACCCAATAATTTTTGCTTGCGCTAATCCAGACCCTGAAATTAAGCCTGAACTTATTAAAGAGGTAAGAGATGACGCAATCATTGCTACTGGAAGATCTGACTACCCAAATCAGGTTAATAACTTAATTGGATTTCCATACATATTTAGAGGAGCACTTGATGTCAGGGCAAGAGCAATCAATGAAGAAATGAAAGTTGCTGCAGCAAAAGCTATTGCGCTTCTTGCTAGAGAAAATGTACCTGATGAAGTAGTCGCAGCTTACGGCGGAGATAGACCAAGATATGGAAAAAATTATATAATACCTTCAACTTTTGATCCACGATTGATAAGTGTAATTCCTGCTGCTGTTGCTGAAGCAGCAATAAATAGCGGAGTTGCTAGAAAAAAAATAGAAGATTTTGACCTCTATAAAGATCAACTTTCAAATCGCTTAGATCCTTCTATGTCATTGATGCAAGGTATAAATGCTAAAATTAGAAAAAATCCTAAAAAAGTTATTTTTGCTGAAGGTGAAGATGAAAATATGCTTAAAGCTGCTATTGAATTTGGAAAAAATAAACTTGGTATACCAATATTAATTGGTGCCGAAAAAAGAATCAAAGAACAATTAAAAAAAATAGGATTGGATGAAAATTATAAGATTGAGATTGTTAACTCTACCAATAAAGAAAAGAGAGAGAGATATGCAAAACATTTATACAAAAAATTACAAAGAGAGGGTCAATTAGAAAGAGATGTAGATAGGTTAGTTAGAAATGATCGTATCGCTTGGGGTTCTTCTATGATTGCTTGTAAAGATGCAGACGCAATGGTAACTGGCAATATTAGACATTACGCAGCCTCAATTGAAAAACTTAAGAAAGTAGTAGAAGCAAGACCAGGTGAAGAAATATTTGGTATGACAATGATAGTTTCTAAAGGAAAGACAATCCTTGTTGCAGATACTAATGTTAAAGATTTTCCATCCTCTGAAAGGTTAGTAAGTGTATCTAAATCTTGTGTTCGTGTTGCCCGTTTATTTGGTTTCGATCCTAAAGTAGCTTTTTTATCTCATTCTACTTTTGGAAAGCCTATATCTAAAAATACTAAACATGTAAGAAACGCGATTGAAATGTTAAAGAAAGAAAAAGTTGATTTTGATTTTGATGGAGAGATGCAGCCAGATGTGGCTTTAAATCCAATTTACCAAGAAATTTACCCATTTTCAAAAATTGTAGGTAACGCGAATATTTTAATTATGCCAGCATTACACAGTGCAGCTATCTCAACAAAACTTATGAAAGTTTTTGGAGGGGGTAAACTTATTGGTCCGCTTCTAATTGGCTTAGGTTTACCTATTGAAGTGGCTCCTTTAAGAGCAAGTACATCTGAAATTTTAAACTTAGCATCAATAGCAGCTTATTCTTCAGATGTTATAGATTATTCAAGTTAGAGTTTGTTTCGACTTAATTCTGTTGCTAAATAAATTGAAGGAAAAATTTCATCAACATCGTAAATTTTGTTCGCTTCATTGATTACCTCTTTTTTTTCTTCCTCATCCATAGCAATTCCAAATATATAAATATTTTTATTAATTGTCTCTAAAGTATAATTTCTTGCTTTTGTTTTTTTATTAAATATTAAAGCTGTTCTTAATTGACTGGTAATTAAAACATCCTTCGCAGTGCTTTTAAAATTACTCTGCCCTTTTATGGAAATTGCATTTTTAACGGCCCTCACACCTTTTGTTTCCCAAGCCATCTTTGTTATCTTGATTTTTTCCTCAGGTTCCTCAACTTTTCCAGAAAGAAATATTCTTCCATCTAAAACTTCTGACTGAATTGATATAAAATATTTTTTATCTGCTAATGCCAATCTTGCAGATAAACTTTTTTGCATTATTGTATCATCAATCTGCATCCCAATAGTTCTTGGATCAAAAGTAATATCTACACCAGCACCAAATCTACCAACGGAAGAGCAGGAGGTTAATATAAATAATAATATTAAAATGCTAATAATTTTTTTCATTTTTTATCTTTAAACATAATTTATAAACTTCTTTTTTTTTATTAATTTCTTCAGCCTCTAAAATTAAATCAACAGTATCCTTTAAGCTATATTTTTTTAAGTACTTTTTGGCCCTGTTAACAATTTTTTCTTTATCTAAACTCTTTTTTTCAATGTTTTTTTCCGAGACTATAACAGTTAATTCACCTTTTATTCTTTCATCAAACATTTTAATTTGATCAACGTCTTCTCTTAATAAAGTTTCATGAACTTTAGTCAATTCCTTTGCTATAAGCATTTTTCTTCCAGAAAAATATTCTTTAAACATTTTTAAATAAAAATTAATTTTTAAAGCTGGTATAAAAAAAACTTGTGCAAATAAATTTTGCGATAAAATATTTAATATTTTTTTAAGCTCGTTTTCTTTTTTGGGTAAAAAACCATAAAATAAAAAATGATCTTTAAATCCAGAGACACTCATAGCTGTAGTTATTGAGGAAACGCCGGGAATTGGGACAATTTTGATTTCATCTTTTATGCATTGATTAACTAAGATGCGTCCTGGATCAGATAATAAAGGTGTGCCTGCATCAGAAATTAAGGATAAAATTTTACCCTGGTTGATATATTCAACAATATTAACAATCTTTTTTTTTTCATTGAATTTGTGATAGGAAATTAATTTCTTTTTTATTTTAAAGTGATTTAATAGCCTGATTGAACGCCTTGTATCTTCACATAAAATAATGTCCGAATTTTTTAATACTTCTATAGCCCTGAAAGTAATATCATTGAGATTTCCAATAGGCGTGGAAACAATATATAAGCAATTTGAAAGTAATTTCATTTTATGAAAAATAAATTCATATTAACATTAATTTACATAATATTTTTTTTTAATTCTAATCTTTTAAGTGAGGAAAATAAGATTTTAAAAGTAGGTTTACTTGCTCCACTTAGTGGTCCCTACAGTGAACTAGGTAATTCTCTTGTGCATTCTTTGCAGTTAGCACTAGAAGAAATAGGGAAAAAAGAGATATTTATTATACCGAGGGACTCAGGGTTTAATGATAAAGATAAACTCGATCTAGCAATCCAAGATATTAGATCACAAGGAGTTAAAGTAATTATTGGTCCTATTGCTCACGAAGAGTTTAATCTTGTTAAAAAATATAATGATTTAATTTTTATTTCACCATCGAACATTAATCCAAAATTTACAAATAATATAATTAGTGTAGGTGTAAGCTTAGAGTCTCAACTCTTAGTTTTAATTGATTTCATAAAAAAACAAAAAAAAAATAAAACAGTAATTATGTTTCCTAAAAATAAATACTCAAAATTAATTGAAGAAAAATTGAACAATTTAGAATTAAAGAACTCAAGAATATTTAAATACAGCTCAAACCCAGAGGTGCTCACTGGTGAAATCGAAATCTTAACAAATTATTCACAAAGAAAGAAAAGTTTAGAATTAAGAAAAAAAATGTTTGAAGATAAAGAGGATGAACAATCTGCTAGAGAATTAGAAAGATTGGAGCAGTTATATACTTTGGGTAATGTTAATTTTGACTCTGTTATAATAATTGATTTTGGAAATAGTCTTAAGAGTGTTTTAACATCCCTAGTTTATACCGATGTTGATCAAAATAAAGTTTTATTTACAACAATTAATCAATGGTTTGATAAAAGTATATTTTATGAAAATACTATAAAAAATTTATACTATCCTTCAATTAATTATAAAGAATTTGAAAGGTATAATAAAAATTATTTTAAAAAATTTAATTCTCACCCTAGTGAAATTACTATTTTAACATACGATGCATTAGGTTTGATTTATTATGCCTGGAAAAAAAATGGAAAAATTGAATCAATTAACGATTTTTCATTTAAAAGGAAAATTAAAGGTAAAATCGGCACATTTAGTTTTAAAGATAAAAAAGTATTACAAGACTTGAGCATTTATAAAACAGAAAAAAATAAATTTATAAAGTTTTAATTTTATTCTTTAGTTTTTGAAACGCTATAAACCTATGGTCCATTTTAATTTTTTTTAATTTACTCATTTGACCAAAGGTAATTTTTTCATTATCAGGCATAAAAATTGGGTCATATCCAAAACCTTTTTTTCCTAGAATTTTATTTGATATTTTTCCGTGTATTTTTCCCTCTACGGAAGTTATTTTATTCTTTGTATCTTTGTATGAAAGGCTACACACAAAGGTTGCTGCTCTATTTTTTTTCTTTTCTAATTTTTTTAAAATGAATTTCATGGCTTTAAAAAAACCGCCATGTTTTTTTGCAAATCTTGCAGAATAAATACCAGGAATATTATTTAATGCCTTAATGCATATTCCTGAGTCATCAGATATAACTGGGTAATCAACAAATTTTGAAAAGAATTGAGCTTTTAATTTTGAGTTTGATAAAAATGTTTTCCCTATTTCTTTTGGACTTTTAATTTTTAGCCGTATTGGAGACATTTTTTTATACTTTTTTGAAATTAAATAGGCAATTTCCTTAAATTTTCCTTTATTATGAGTGCCAATTAAAATTTTTTTCATTTATGCCTAGTAATTAAATTATCTCTTACTATATAGCATTAAAGATGAGTGAAAATGTTAAAAAAAAAAATCAAGATGTTAAAGTAAATGGTGATGAGGAAAAAGTTAAGCCATCAAAAGAAAAGACTATAGAAGAAAAACTTCAAGAAGCCGAAGAAAAACAACTCAGATCTCTTGCTGAAATAGAAAATCAAAGAAGAAGATTCGAAAAAGAGGTAAGAGATGCTTTTGAATTTGGATCATTTAATTTTGCCAAAGAGTCTTTGGCTATTCTTGACAATCTTCAAAGAGCTAAATTAGCCATTAAAAATGATGAGAGTCTAAAAGATAATAAAGATTTAAACAAGTTTATAGAAAACCTTACTGTTATTGAAAAAGATTTAATTTCAATATTTGAAAAAAATAATATTAAGAAAATTGATACGGTAAACAAAAAGTTTGACCCTAATTTTCATCAAGCGATGTCTGAAATTCACGATGAAAAAGTTGAAACAGGAACTATCTTACAAGAAATACAAGCCGGCTACCTTTTAGGTAAAAGACTTTTGAGACCATCTTTAGTGGGTATTTCAAAAAAAGATGAGGAAAATGAGGAAAAAAAAGAATAAAAAAAACCTTGTAGATGAAAAAAAAACACCCATATAAAACACACAAACAAAAGGATCAAAATTAATGAGTAAAGTTATAGGAATAGATTTAGGTACAACAAATTCATGTGTCGCCATAATGGATGGTTCACAAGCAAAAGTTTTAGAAAATGCAGAAGGCGCAAGAACAACACCTTCTGTCGTCGCTTTTTTAGAGAATGAAGAAAAATTAATTGGGCAACCAGCGAAAAGACAAGCAGTTACTAATGCGCAAGATACAATTTTTGCATCAAAAAGATTAATTGGAAGATCTTTTGAAGATGAAACAGTAAAAAAAGATGTTAACAAAGTTCCATTCAAAATTGTTAAATCTGAAAACAGTGAAGCTTGGGTGGAAGGCAAAAGTAAAAAATATTCACCAGCACAAATTTCTGCTTTTGTTTTACAAAAAATGAAAGAGACAGCTGAAAAATATTTAGGTCAATCAGTAACTAAAGCTGTGATTACTGTGCCAGCTTATTTTAATGATGCACAAAGACAAGCTACCAAAGATGCGGGTAAAATTGCAGGTCTAGAGGTTTTGAGAATTATTAATGAACCTACTGCTGCAGCCTTAGCTTATGGTCTAGATAAAAAAAATGGTCAAAAAATTGCAGTTTACGATTTAGGCGGTGGAACATTTGATGTTTCAATTCTTGAAATAGGTGATGGTGTTTTTGAAGTAAAATCTACAAATGGTGATACATTTTTAGGTGGTGAAGATTTTGATGATGCTATTGTAAACTACTTAATTGATGAATTTAAAAAGGATAACGGTATTGATCTAAGAAACGACAAACTTGCTCTTCAAAGATTAAAAGAGGCGGCTGAAAAAGCTAAAATAGAATTGTCTTCTGCAACGCAAACTGAAATTAATCTTCCGTTCATAACCGCAGACAAAACTGGCCCAAAACACGTGAATTTAAAATTCACTAGAGCAAAACTTGAAGCGTTAGTAGCTGATCTCGTTGAAAGAACTTTAGAGCCATGCAAAATAGCTTTAAAAGACTCTGGTTTTTCTGCAGCAGAGATTAATGAAGTCGTTTTGGTTGGTGGCATGACTAGAATGCCTAAAATTATTGAAACAGTAAAAAATTTTTTTGGTAAGGAGCCTAACAAAAGCGTTAATCCTGATGAAGTAGTTGCTATGGGCGCTGCTATTCAAGGTGGTGTGCTACAAGGTGACGTTAAAGACGTATTATTACTGGACGTAACTCCATTATCACTTGGAATTGAAACATTAGGAGGAGTTTCAACAAAATTAATTGAAAAAAATACAACTATACCAACAAAAAAAAGTCAGGTTTTCTCAACAGCTGAAGATAATCAACCTGCTGTCTCTATTAGAGTTCTTCAAGGTGAAAGAGAAATGGCTTCTGATAATAAAATTTTAGGTAATTTTGAGCTAGTGGGTTTACCGCCGGCACCGAGAGGAACTCCTCAGATCGAAGTAACATTCGATATTGACGCAAATGGTATTGTCAACGTTTCTGCAAAAGATAAAGGAACTGGAAAAGAACAAAAAATTCAAATTCAGGCTTCAGGTGGACTTTCTGATGAAGAAATTCAAAAAATGGTTAAAGAAGCAGAAGCAAACAAAGAAGCTGATAAAAAGAAAAGAGAATCTGTTGATGCTAGAAATCAAGCAGACAGTTTAGTTTTTTCTACAGAAAAAAGTTTAAAAGAACATGGAGATAAAGTTTCAGCTGAGGAAAAGAAAGCTATTGAGAATGGTATAGCGGACCTTAAAAAATCTTTAGAAGGAACAGACTCTGAAGATATTAAAAAGAAAACACAAAATTTGATTCAAGTTTCGATGAAATTAGGTGAAGCTGTATATAAAAGCCAACAAAAGCCTGATGCCAATAAAGCAGAAGGAGCAAAAGGCACAAAACCTAATGACAAAGAAAATGTAGTTGATGCCGATTTTGAAGATGTAAAAGAAAAAGAAGAAGATAAAGAAAAAAGCGCCTAAGAAAATAATTAAGGAGACGTCCTGTGGCTAAAAGAGATTATTATGATGTCTTAGGTGTTACTAAATCAGCATCTAAAGATGAAGTAAAGAAAGCTTACCGAAAACTCGCCTTAAAATTCCATCCAGATAAAACTAAAGGTGATAAAGCTTCTGAAGAGAAATTTAAAGAGGCAAGCGAAGCTTATCATATTCTTTCGGATGAAAAGAGAAAAGCAAACTACGATCAATTTGGTCATGCCGCATTTGAGGGAGCAGGTGGTGGTAGCCAAGGTTTTGGAGGTTTCGATACTTCCTCTTTTTCAGATATTTTTGAAGATTTTTTTGGTGATTTTGGTGGAGATGGATCTACTAGAAGATCAAGCAATCGTGGAAATGATTTAAGATACGATATCAGCATTAGTCTAGAAGATGCTTTTAAAGGTGTTGAAAAGAATGTTAAGTACACAACATATAAATCATGTACATCTTGTTCAGGCAGTGGAGCAGCAAAAGGTTCCAAACCTGTTAAATGCGATTACTGTTCTGGAAGAGGAAAAGTTAGAACTAATCAAGGTTTTTTTACAGTTCAACAAACATGTCCTCAATGCAGCGGTTATGGTGAAACAGTTGGTAAGCCATGTAATACTTGCAGTGGTAACGGTAAAGTCCAAGCCAATGAAAATGTAACTGTTAAAGTTCCAAAAGGAGTTGATGATGGCACAAGAATAAGAGTTTCAGGAAAAGGAGAGGCGGGATCTAAGGGTGGTTCTAGTGGTGATCTTTATTTATTTATTTCAATCGAAAATCACGAAATTTTTAAAAGATCAGAGGAAAATCTTTACTATGAATTACCTATTTCTTTTACAAATGCAGCACTTGGAACTTCTGTTGAAGTGCCTTCAATTGATGGCGGAAAATCAAAAATTAAAATACCGCCTGGAACACAACATGGTAAACAATTCAGATTAAAGGGGAAAGGTATGCCTATTTTAAGAAGAAGTACTTTCGGAGATTTATATATTAGAATTATTACTCAAGTGCCCGTGTCTCTATCAAAAAGGCAAAAAGAAATATTAGAAGAATTTAATGAAATCGAAAGTAATAAACCAGACCCAATAATTAAAAGCTTTTTTGAAAAAGCAAAAAAGTTTTGGAAAAATTCCTAGTTTAAATGCAAACTGATCAGATAATGTCCGCAATTTTTTTAATTGCAGTATTAACATTAATCTTACCTAGCTTTTTATCTACAAATAATAAGCTTAAAGAATTTTTAAGAAATTTATCTATTTGGGCTATAATTACATTAGTTATTATTGTAATAATTTATTTTATAATATAATGAAAAAAATAAATTTATCTATTACAGGCTGCATGGGTAGAATGGGCCAACAACTAATAAGATCAACAAAAAATAATAAAAACTTTAAATTAGTTTCATTAACAGAAAATAAAATAATTAATAAAAAAATTGCAGGTATTAAACCTAGTCTTAATAATATTGATTCATTTAAAAATACTAATGTAATAATTGATTTTACTGTTCCAAAATGCACTCTTGAGATTTTAGCGATTGCAGCGAGACTTAAAAAAAAAGTAGTGATTGGAACAACAGGGTTTTCTAAAAAAGATGAAAATTTAATCAAAAAATTCTCAAAAAAAATTCCTATTTTAAAAGCTGGTAATATGAGTCTTGGTGTAAACCTATTAATGTATTTAACAGAAATTACATCAAAATCTCTTGGAAATAATTTTCTTAGTAAAGTTTACGAAGTTCATCATAAACATAAGATGGATTATCCATCTGGAACAGCTTTAATGTTAGGTGAAGGAATAGCTAATGGAAAAAATAAAAAATTTCGTAATTTAATTGGAAAAAAGTTCTTAAATAAAAAATCCTTTCCTTATTCAAAAAAAATTAATTTTAATTCTATTCGAAAAGGAGAAATTATTGGTGAGCATGAAGTTACATTCTCAAGCGGTAAAGAAATTGTTAGCCTTAATCACGAGTCTTTTGATAGAGCTCTTTATTCAGAAGGTGCTTTAAGTGCTGCTAGATGGCTTTCAAATAAAAAACCAGGCCTTTACTCGATGCGTGATCTTTTAAATTTTAAGTGAACAATAAAAAAAAATCTAAAATTATCATGAGAATAATGGATAAAACTTATCCCAAGGTACCTATACCTTTAAATTATAAAAATACTTTTACTCTATTAATATCTGTACTGCTTTCTGCTCAATGTACAGATGTTAATGTTAATAATGTTACTAAAAATATTTATCCAAAATATAATCAACCAAAACACTTTGTAAAATTAGGTAGAAAAAAAATTGAAAAATTAATTAATAGAATAGGTATATTTAGAGTGAAAGCTAAAAGTATTTTTTATCTATCAAAAACACTTGTTGAAAAATTTAAAAGTAAAGTTCCTAAAACATATGAGGAGCTTGAAAGTCTTCCTGGTGTAGGTCACAAAACTGCAAGCGTAGTGATGTCTCAAGCTTTTGGTTATCCAGCTTTCCCGGTGGATACTCATATTCATAGATTGGCACAGAGATGGGGATTAACAAATGGTAAAAACGTAGTTCAAACGGAAAAGGATTTGAAAAACATTTTTCCTAAGAAAAAATGGAATAAATTACATTTACAAATTATTTGGTATGGAAGAGAATACTGTAAAGCCAGAGACTGCTATGGAACTACTTGTAAAATTTGTAAAAGCTGTTATCCAAATAGAAAAAAGCCAATTAAAACAAATAAAGCATAGTTAATGAACATTCTAGGTATAGGGAACGCAATAGTTGATGTTATTTGTAAAGTGGATGATAAATTTCTCACAAAAAATAATTTAACTAAAAGCAACATGAAATTAATAGATGAACCTGAGTTTAAAAAATTACTTAGTAATCTTAAAATTGAGGAGACTGTTTCAGGTGGTTCTGTAGCTAACTCAATTGTTGGTTTATCACAGCTTGGTGACAGCGTGGGTTTTATCGGAAAAGTAAATGACGATGACCTAGGTCAAAAATATGAACAAGGCTTAAAAAAAGAAAATGTAGAATATTTATACACTAAGAAAAAAGAAAATTCACCTACCGGGACATGTCTCATTCTTATAACTCCGGACTCAGAACGAACAATGTGCACTTTTCTTGGAACTGCTGGAAAAATAAATAAAAAAGACATAAATACACAAGCTGTTAAAAATAGTGAAATAACTTTTCTTGAAGGCTACTTATGGGACGAAGGTGATCCTAAAGAAGCATTTAACGAAGCTATCAACTGTTCCAATAAAACAGCGATGTCATTGTCAGATAAATTCTGCGTTGATCGACACAAAAAAAATTTTTTAGAATTAGTTAAAAACAAACTTGATATTACTTTTGCAAACGAGCAAGAAATCATGTCGTTAATAAATGTTAAGAAATTTGATGAGGTTATTAATTTTGCTAAAGAAATAAACAAGTTAATTGTTGTTACTCGTGGAGACAAAGGGGCAATTGCAATAAATAAAAATGAAGTCACAGAATGCTCTGCAAAAAATAACCTTAAAATAATAGATTTAACAGGTGCAGGGGACTTATTTGCAGGTGGTTTTTTACACGGTTTGATTAACAATAAATCTGTTCAAGAAAGTTTAAAAATAGGTACAGAAATGTCTTCAAAAGTAATTCAAATAATTGGAGCAAGACTTAATTGATTAAATATATAATAGTTTTTTTTTATTTAATTTTTCTTGATGTTTCAGCAGCAGAGTATCTGAAATTTAACAGC
>JBJLEC010000013.1:0-25313 GCA_045566115.1 Candidatus Pelagibacter sp.
GCTTTGTTCCCACCAAATTTATCAGCTACTATTCCGAATAGAGGAGCAAAAAATCCCCAGAACAACATTTGTATTCCAATAGCTAAACCGAACTCTGTTCTAGTGCAATTTAAGTCTTGCTCAAATGCACTAAAAAACAAACCAAATGTTTGTCTTAATCCCATCGAAACTAAAATTATTATGCAACCTGAAATCAACGTTATCAAAGCTAATCTAGTGGGAATAAATTTTTCCATTACTTAATATATTTTAATGAATTTTTTATATCTAATATTAAATCTTTTGGGTCTTCAAGGCCGACATGAAGTCTTACAATATGTAGATCTTTGTCTTTATATTTTTTAAATTCTCTTTGAATATCCTGATAGACAGCTAAACTTTCAAATCCGCCCCAACTATAACCAATTCCAAATAATTTCAATGAATTTATAAATTTAAGAACAGAATTTTTACTTTTAGACTTTATTACTAAACCTAATAAACCGGTAGCACCTTTGTAATATTTTTTCCAGTTTTTATAATTTTTTGTTCCTTTCTTATGAGGATATAAAATTTCTATAATTTTTTTTTGTTTAATTAAAAATTTTATTATTTCTTTGGTATTTTTTTCATGTCTTTCAAGTCTTAAATCTAAAGTTCTTAAACCTCTTATTACTAAATATGCATCATCTGGAGATGCTCTATACCCTGAAACACGATTATAGAAATTTACTTTTTGAAAAACTTTTTTGTTAACAGCCAGTGTGCCAACCATAACATCTGAATGACCTGAAAAATATTTTGTTGCTGAAGAAATTGACATGTCAAAACCAATTTCTAAAGGTTTTAAGAATAACGGAGTTCCCCAAGTATTATCTAAAGCTGTGATAATATTATTTTTTTTTGCTAATTTAACTATTTCAGATAGATCTTGAAATTCAAAAGTATTGCTACCTGGATTTTCAACGAAAATCATTTTAGTTTTTTTTGTAACTTTATTTTTTAAGTCTATTAAATTATCTGGATTATAAAATTGAGCTTTTATACCAAATTCTTTAATAAGTTTTGAGGTTATCATTCTTGTAGGAAAATAAACACTATCAGTTACTAATATTTCATCACCAGGCCTACAAATGCTCATAATAGAAAGTGCTACAGACGCAAAACCGGAAGGTGTTAAAAAAACATGATGTGCTCTCGTTCTAGTTCTACAATTATATTTTGAAGTTGTGTGGTAGTTTGTGTTCCGGCTCTTCCATAATCATAATAATCAACTCTTTTATTCTTTGATGGATCTTTATGTTTTAAAAGCTCCTGCATACTTTTAAAAAAAATCGTAGAAGCTCTAACTACCGCTGGATTTGCAGACCTATTAACTTTGTCTTGTGCTGTATGTTTTAAAAAGGTGCTTATGGACTTTTTCATAAAATAAGTATATTTGAACTTTATTAGTAATTGGCTTATTAAGATATATAAAAAGGAGGCAAAAATATGGGTTACCCCAAAAAGCACCGTGGAAGAAGAAAAATCGGCTCAAAAAAAAGAAGAGCAAGAAAAAGAAATAAGAAGAAATAATCAAATACATATTTTATGCATAAAATAACTCAAATAAGAAAATTGAGTTTATGGATATTTTTAGTTCCATTTGTAGCAATAAATATTTGCCTAATCATATCTCAAAATTATCAATTTTTGGAAAACACTATATTTACTGTAGATCAAATAGGTAGGTCGGGTTTCTCCATTCCATATTTAGACGGAAGTTTATCAATTAGTCGAGCCTCAAGGACTTTTCCTCAATATTTAATTTTTAAACCAGCTATGATTTTTACAGCTATTTTGCTTTATTATTATTGGCAAAATAATAATGACCTAGTAAACCAGTATAAATCTACAAACATTAATTATAAATTTAAAACATTAGGTATTTTATCTGCAATATTTCTAGTTATTCATTCTATCTTTTTAGGCATTAAGTTTGATATCCAAATTTATAAACTCCTAAGAAGGGTAGTGTTACTTTTATTTATAATTTTTGAAATTATTGCTCAAGGGATTTTGGTTTATCATTTTTTTAAAATCAAAATTTTACTTGCAGAATTAATTAATAAAAAGATTCTTATTTTAAAGATTATTCTTGTTTCCGTTTTAGCAACAGTAGCTATTTTAAGTTTACCTATTCTATTAGATAAAGATAACACGCATTTCAAACATGCTTTGGAATGGAATTATTTCCTGGGTGTTATTTTGTTTTATTTATTTTCTAGATTTTTCTGGAAGAGAACCACATAAATTTCTAGGCTTTCGCCCAGAAATTTAGTAGTTTTGACTCGTCGTTGTAGGCGCTACCGCCAAGCCATACCGATGAACTATTCTAGCGCTACTAGGTCCATCTTTCTGCCCTTTAAGCTTGAACCTCTCGGTCTTTCCTTAAATGGCCAGTTAAGAGTTGCCTCTTAATTAATTTTATTAAAACATATTTAAGAAAAAAATGTATCACTTTTTACGTGACTATAAGGCAAAGAAAATTATGCTGTGAATTACGTGGATAAATTTTTATTATAAGTCCTGTGTATCCACCCACCACCAAGAACTTTATCCCCGACATCATCTTTAGAATAAAAAACACACGCTTGTCCCGGAGAAATTCCTGTTTCCTTATCTAAAATTTCTACATTGGCAAAGTTTCCTAATAGATTTATTTTAGCTTTTAATAGTCTTCCTGTAGATCTTACTTTAATCTTTACAATATTATCGAATTCATTTTTTGACCCTAAAAGATTTAATTCTCTTAATTTTATCTCTTTGACTTCTAAGCACTCTTTATCTCCTGCAATGATAGTATTATTTTTTGCATCAATATTAATAACATATAAAGGTTTACTGCTTGCTATCTTTATTCCTTTTCTTTGTCCAATTGTATAATTTATAATTCCTTCATGTTCTCCGATTAATTTTCCTTTTATATCAAGAATTTTTCCTGGCTTAAATGACTCTGGTCTAAATTTTTTAATAACAGATGCATAGTCACCGTTAGGCACGAAACAAATATCTTGACTATCTGGTTTTTGAGCAACATTTAGTTTTAATTTTTCTGCTATCGATCTTGTCTCAGATTTATCAATTTCCCCTAATGGGAACCTTAAATAATCTAGTTGTTCTTGAGTTGTGCTGAATAAAAAATAACTTTGATCTCTATTTTGATCCTTCGCCCTGTACATATTGGCATGTCCATTCTTTTGCACTCTAGCAACATAATGTCCTGTTATTAAGGCATCTGCTTTTAATTCTTTAGCATATTTAAAAAGATCTCTAAATTTAACAGTTTGATTACATTGGACACACGGTATTGGGGTTTCACCTGCTGAATAACTATCTATGAATGAGTCTATTACCTCTGATTTAAATTTTTTCTGATAAAATAAAATCTTATGATTAATATTTATACTATCGGATACTCTTTTTGCATCTAGAATGTCCTGACCAGCACAACACTGTCTTCCTTCTTTTGATTGTTTGGTATCGTCATATAATTTTAATGTAATACCTGTTACGTCGTATCCTTCTTCTTTCATCAAAGCCGCTACAACTGATGAGTCTACCCCACCGGACATTGCAACCACTACCTTTGTATCTTTTTTAAGTTTATTAATTCCTAGAGAATTCATTATTTAAGTGTATAATCTAATTATTAATAATTTTCCATGATGCTTATTGATTTTGAACCAGGAGATTATGTTACAAATCCAACAAATAAAGATTGGGGTATAGGGCAAGTTCAATCTATTATTGGCAATAAAGTGACGGTTAATTTTGAAAACTTTGGAAAAAGAGTAGTAAATATAGAAAACGTAACACTAGAAAAATTGAATGAATAGAGAAGAATTAAAGAAAATATCCGAAAGTTTAATTGAAACATTTAATATTGCAGGAAAAGAATCTATAGATCTTTATAAAAAAGGTTTAAAAATAGAAATTAAAAAAGATAACTCTCCCGTAAGTAATGGTGATTTAAGAGTTAATGAATTAATTACTGAAAAGATAAAGGAGCTTACACCTAATATTCCTATAATTTCCGAAGAGACAGTGGATTTAAAGGTAAAAAATACCGCTAAAATATTTTGGTTAATTGATCCAATAGACGGTACTAAAGAATATATAGCTGGAAAAGAGGAATATACTTTAAATGCAGCACTAGTTATTAATACTGTGCCAGTTTTAGGTATTGTCGGTGTGCCTAGAAAAAATAGACTTTTTTATTCTTATGCACCTGGTGAAAGTTATATAATTGATTCTAGAGAAGTAAAAAAAGTTGATTGTAAAAAAAAAACAACCTAAAGGAAAAATAGCTGCCTTATCTAGCTCATTAAAACCCTCAGATATAATTTTAAATAAACTTAAAGAATATAATGTAAATTTAATTGTTAAAATGGCAAGTTCTTATAAATTTTGTGTAATTGCAACTGGAGAATATGATATATACGCTGCTCACGAGAGAGCTAATGAATGGGATTATGCGGCAGGTCATGCAATAGCACAAAATGCAGGGGCAATTATAAAAACACTGGATGAAAAACCTTTTTTATATGGTAAAGAAGATTACAGAAACCCAAGTTTACTAATTAAACGTGCTGAGAATTTAGATGATTAAAACAATATTGATTATTATTTTATCAGTAGCTTTTTTTGGTGTTTTTTTTTTTTATTTTAGTAAAAAATTCTTTAAAAAGAAAATTAGATATTTTAGTTGAAGAAGAAAAAAAAAAGAAAATCAGATAATTTTGATTAATTTATGAAACTCAGCTATTTCTAAATCTAAAACTCTTTTTGATAATTCATAACTAAATCCTCCTCGTGCTAAAATACCCATATCTTTTTTGTAAAATAACTCACGATTAGCCTCTGGTCTTAAAGGACCTATTCTTCTTCTCTTGCAAAGTTTTAAAGCTGAAACAAAATCTGGTTCTATCTCATCCTCTTTAATTTTATCAATACTTTGTTTTATATATTTACTTTCTATTCCCTTATTTCTCAATGATTGATTAATTTTGTTTAAAGAATAACCTCTTCTTAAAAACATTCTAGCTCTAGAGTCAGAATATAGTTCATCATCTAAAATTTTATTTTTTTTCTAAACTTAAGATAATTTCATCTATTATAGTTGTAACCTCTTTTTTTGATTTTGTTCCTTTTATTTTAGTTAGATATTTTTTTAGCAAATGTACTTTTAATTGTTGTTTGGATGGGCTGTATTTTTCTAAATACGAATACGCTAAGTCTCTAAGATTAGTAGTTAGATCTTCGAAATCACTTTTATTAATTGTGGGATTCATTAAGCTAATATACTATATTATTTTTAATGATAAATAATTTTTTGTCTTTATTAACTTTTGAAAACATTTATTTGATTGCTAATTGGAGTGTAATTCCATTTTGGCTTTTACTTGTTGTTTTACCTAACCATCAAATAACAAATTTCTTTGTTCAATCTGTAATCATTCCTTTATTGCTGGCGGCTGGTTATGCCTATTTATCATATAATATTTATCTAAACGGAAATATTTTAGATGGATTTGAGCTATATAGTGGATTAGACGGATTATATTCAATGTTTTCAAACGAAGCTTTATTACTAATTTTTTGGTTACATTTTTTGGCAATTAGTCTTTTTACAGGAGCATGGATTGTAAGAGACTCAAAAAAATATGTTATTCCAAAAATTGTATCAATTCCTTCTTTAATTTTAACTTACTTCACGGGTCCAATTGGGTTAGTTTTTTATTGGTTTATAAGAATTTTCTTTGCAAAAAAAATTAGCTTTAATGATTAAACCATTTGATTTTTATTTTGACTTCATCAGCCCTTATTCTTTTCTTGCTCATAAAGAAATACGAAAAATTGAAAAAAAAAACATCTGTAAAAATTAATTATAAACCTATTCTTTTAGGAGGTTTACATAATCTTCATGGAATTAAGGCTCCAGCTTTTATACCGGCAAAAGCAAAACATATGATAAGAGATTGTAAGTTAATTTCTATGCGAAATGAAATTAAATTTAAATTCAATTCTTACTTTCCAATACGAAGTCTTAATTTAATGCGTGGTGTATTTGTTGCAGAAGAAGATAATTTTAAAAGCTATTATATTAATAGTATATTTGATGCAATTTGGCAGGATGGTTTGGATATGAATGATGAAAATATTATTTTTAAAGTACTTAAAAATTTAAACATAAACCCTAAAACTTTTGCTCTTCGATCAACCTCATCCTCTGTAAAAGATAAGCTTAAAAAAAAAACCGCTGAAGCCTATGAAAAAGGAATTTTTGGAGCCCCTACATTTGTTTCAAATAATAAAATATTTTGGGGTCAAGATAGAATTGAATTTGCCTTAAACGAAGCTAGTAAATAGTTATTTTTTTTCTTTAGTGACAACTCTTAAACCTGATTTTTTAAGAGCATCAAAACCACCATCTACATGTGCCACATTCTTAAAGCCCATGTCGACTAATGATTTAGTTGCTAATGCAGATCTTAATCCTAAAGCACAAAATAAAACTATTTTCTTCAGATCTTTTAACTTATTTGATTGATAGTACGAACTTTCAGGATCAAACCAAAACTCTAACATTCCTCTTGGTATGTGTTTTGAGTTTTCAATAGTTCCTTCTTTCCAAAGTTCTCTGATATCTCGTATGTCAATTAGAGTTAATTCTTTTTCTTCATAAAGCCTTTTGACTTCACCTGAGCTTAATGTTTCTATGTTTTTTCTAGCCTCTTCTACTAAAGTTTGGGAAGATTTTATATTCATGGTATTAAAACTATATATTCATGAAAGAAATTAAAAGCTTTAAAAAAATAAATGTTTTAAAGAAAATATTTATAAAAATATGCCGCCTATTAGGTTACGAATTAGTTGACCAAAGTACTTTAGAATTTCCAGTTTCAAGAAAAAATTATTCAAATAATCATAGTGTGCCTGGTAAAAAATCACTTTCTTTGGGATCTGGGAATATTACAATAACACGAAAAGTTGAAGGAATAGATATAATTATAAAAACTTGTACAAGTGTCCAGTTAGTTTCTCAAAATAAAAAAAGAATTTTTGAAAAAGAAAAAAAGTGAATATACATTTAGATCAATAAAATCATTACGTAGATCTGCTGAAGAATTAAAAAAAAAAATTTCCTAATATTTTTATTAAATTCACTATTATTGATATTGGGTCACCTCAATCAGACGTAGATAAAATACTTTCCTTTTTTCCAAAAGAGTTTGAAACAAAGTTAATTTCTTTAAATCCGAATAAATTAAAATTTTTACCTAAAACAATTAATAAAAATAATAAAGAAATTGAAAATAATATGTCAACAACTATGGCGACTATTCATGAGTCGTTTAATCTAGCTAAAAATTGTAAAGATTTAGTATATTTTGTGGAAGATGATTATATTCATAAAACTGAAGCTTTAACTGAAATGATTTTTTCTTATGAAAAATTTTCATCTGTTTTTCGAAAAGAATTGATATTATTATCTACTGATTATCCTTATCTGTATAAAAAAACTTGAAAATTCAAATATAGTTCTAGGTGAAAATTATCATTGGAGAACTGTAAAAGAGTCTTTACTAACTTTTATGACAAGTAAAAAAATAATTGAAAAATACTTTGATAAATTAATTGATATGTCTACTAACGAAAATAATCCATTTGAAAAAAATTTACATGAAATTTACGAAAAAGAGATTTGTCTTTCTCCATTACCATCATTAAGCATGCATTGTACAAATATTAATTCTGTTTTTGGATTACCACCTAATATAAATCTTAAAAAAACTTTGGGATGAATATGAAAATTAAAGTTTTTTGTTTAATAATATTTTTTAATTAGTTTTATTAATGTTCACGCAAAAACAGACAGCTTGGATACTAAATTTATACCTTTAAAAGACTTTATAATTTTAAAATTTGATCTATTTATACAGAAAAATATTAATAATTTAGTAACGGGCGGTGGTATCACCGCTGTATCTTTCCAATCGATTAACTACGATTTAAAAATGGACAAAAAAAAATAATATATTAATTTCAATTGATGCAGTTATGAATAAAAAAAAGGTATACACAAAAAAAATATTATCCAAAAATGAGAGACTGTAATCAAGTAAGAAATAAAATTTTTTGTGAACAAATATGGTTATTCACCATTTAAACAAAACTTCAACAACCTAGTTAACAAAGATATTTTAACGAATAAAATTAATGACAATATTTTAAATATTTCATCCCTGAATGACGATCTTAAAAATAAGATTTTAGGTAAAACTAAAATAAGAATTAATGTTTTTCATCCAAAAGCAGAAAGAAATATTTCTTGTTCTGGAAACTTGATTGATACTGAATTAAATTAAAAAAGGCCCGATTACTCGGGCCTTTTTTTATTAAACTTATTGAGGGGAAATAAGTTCTAATCTCTAATTGAATAAGCAGTTACACCTATTTCAGATTTATCTGTTCCTTGTTTTTCTGCAGCTTTACTAATTCTCAAGCCTACCGTTGCTTTTAATGCTGCGAAAACTAAGTATGAAAGAACAAAACTAAATGCACATATTGATATTGTTCCTACAAACTGGGTACCAAACGAAGTATCACTATTACTTATTGGCACCACTAATGTTCCAAATATTCCAGCAAACATGTGTACTGGAATTGCTCCTACTACATCATCTATACCAAAATTTTCTAACATTTTAGTTCCAAAATACATAATCAATGCACCTATTGAACCAATTACTATTGCTAATCCAGGTGTTGGAGTTAGTGGTTCTGCTGTAATTGCTACAAGACCTGCTAAGGCTCCGTTCAACATCATAATGATATCCGTTTTACCTCCGATAAGTCTTGTTACTGCTGCGCCTGTAACTGTACCCGCAGCACCAGCTAAATGTGTATTAACTGCAATTTTTGATATTGCATTTACATCATCAAATGTACCCATAGCAAGTTGACTAAAACCGTTAAAGCCAAACCAACCAAACCAAAGTAAAAATGTACCTAGGGTTACTAATGGAATACTGGATGCAGCAAATGGCACCATTATTCTTTTTCCACCACTTGAAGTAAATCTTCCTTCTCTAGCTCCTAATACGATTACTCCAGCTAAAGCCGCTGCACCTCCGCATGCGTGAACTAAAGTTGAGCCTGCAAAATCAGAAAAGCCAGCTGCACTTAACCAACCGCCTCCCCATTGCCAACCCATAGAAATTGGATAAATAACTCCTGACATTATCACTGCAAAAGCAAAGAAAGGCCAAATTTTAATTCTCTCAGCTACCGCTCCAGAAACGATCGAAACAGTTGCGCAAACAAACATTGTTTGAAAGAACCAATCAGAACTATCTGAGTATCCAGTACCTATTTCAGAACCAGCACTCCATATTGTAAATGATCCTATGTATCCACCTTCAGGAATACCGTATGCAACATTGTAACCAAATAAAAAGAAAATTATCGAACAGATCGCAAATTTCCCGATATTTTTGGCTCCAATTGATGATACACTTTTAGTAGTTACTAAACCACTTTCTAACATACAGAAACCAGCTGCCATAAACGCAACTAAAACTCCTCCGATGTAGAAAGCTAAAGAATTGAAAATGTACTGACCTTCAGCAGACATAGTGGTTTCGGCAATTGCGATTCCCGAAAAACTAAAGAAAACAGTAATGCTTAATATTATTTTTAATAAATGTTTTTTCATAGAACTCCTTGTTACTTTTATTTTATTTGAGGTTTTTTTAAATGGGTAACGATATGACTTGTTATTAGCTATGATGAAAATGCAATGTTTTGAGAGTATGAAAGGTATGCAGATATTTAATAGCTCTCAAATTTATGAGAGCTATTAAATGAAAACGTTTATTTATTAAACATTTCTTTTAAGCTTTTAGCCGGTAAAAACTTAACTTTTTGAGATGCTGATATTTGAATTGACTCACCAGTTCTTGGATTTCTGCCTACTCTAGCTTTTCTTTTTGCTACTTTATAAGTACCAAATCCAGCTATTTTAACAGTGTCGTCATTTTTCAATGCATCTAAAATAATAGTCGTTATTGAATCAAAAGTTCTTTCAGCATCAGCTTTACTTTGACCCAAAGTTGTTGATATTTTAGCTACTAGTTGTTTTTTGTTCATTTATGCCCCTTTTTTGGTTACTTTCTAATCTCTACAAAAATCCAGCAAAATCAACACTAATTTGGTGTTTCACGTAAATATCAACACTAGATATTGTGTGCCAAATAAGCCCCTATTTTATTGACTTTTTTGGTCAATAAAAGTGGCTTAAAACAAGCCTAAATCTCTAAGGTCTTGAAAAGTAGTAAAAAACATTAGTGAAATCAGTAAAAATAGCCCGATTCGAAAAAAAACCTTCCTGCGTTTTTTGAGTAAGAGGTTTTCCTAATATTTTTTCAAAAGCGTAAAACATTAAGTGTCCTCCATCAAGCATTGGGATTGGAAATAGATTTATAAACCCTAAACTTATTGAGATGTAGGCCATGATGCTTAAAAATGCAACCACACCATGCTTAGAAACTTGACCGGTAATTTTAGCAATCTTAATCGGTCCTCCAAGTTGCTTGGTGTCTCCTTTTCCTTTGAATAATGCAACCACAAAATCAAGTGAGGTTTTTGTTACAAAATAAGTTTCTTTAACGGCGTAAAATAGTGCTGAAGCGGGGCCCAATCTCTCTCGATTAATTTCATCATTAAGGGGTGAAATTTTTATACCAATAATCTTCTTATTAATTGTATTGCCTAGTGTGTCTTTGCCTTCAAAAGATTTTGGTTTTACTGAAAAAGTTAATGTCTCCTCATTTCTTAAAACTTCTATATTAATTTGATCATTTGTAGATGCATTTATAAAAGTCGAGACTTCCATAATGCTGTTAACTTTATTGTTATCAATAGATGAGATTATATCTCCATTTTTTATACCAGCTATAAAAGCAGGACTATCCTTTTGGACCTCTTGAATTTGTGCTGGCGTAAAATCTTTACCAGCAAACATATAGATAAAAGCAAATATTAATATCGCTAGAATAAAATTAGCAAAAGGGCCTGCTGCTACAATTAGAGATCTTTGATAAATAGGTTTAACTACGAACAGTTTTTTTTGATCTTCTGCACTATATTTTTTAAGAAGTTCATCTTGCTCAGCTTGACTAAAAACATTTCTATCTCCAAAAAACTTTACGTATCCGCCAAGTGGAATAGCGCAAAATTTCCATCTAGTGCCTGATTTATCATTAAAACCAAATAACTCTTTTCCAAATCCAATAGAGAAATCAGTTACTCCAACACCATATTTTTTTTGCAAAATAATAGTGTCCATATTCATGAATAAATACGACTACAGTTAAAAGTAATACAAAGGGTAAGATAAAGGATATTAAAATTTCCATTCATTAACCTTACTAAAAATAAAATTTCTAAAAGCTATTAATCTAGCATTTGTTTTTAAAGACGCAGGATAGACAAAATGTGTTTCAGTTGGTTTACCAGTTTCGCTTGGTAAAACTTTAGTTATATTATTTACATTATGAGCTATGTAATCAGGTATTGCTGCTAATCCAACACCACTCTGCACCGCTAGAAGTAAACCGTAAACACTATTAACTTTCATGATAGATTTTCTTTTTTTTCCTTCTTTAGCTCCAAGTTTTAAAACCCAGTCAGGACTATAAACTGGCGATGGAGCTCCTTTACCATAAGTTATGAACTTATGTTTATCTAAATCTTTTAAAGTTTTTGGATAACCATTTTTCTCCAAATATTCATTAGAACCGTAAATGTGGTAATTAAAGTTAACAAACTTTTTTTGAATTAAATTTAACTGGGTAGGTCTTCTCATTCGAATGGCTACGTCTGCTTGGCGTGTACTAAGATCAAGTTCTTTATCATCAAATATCAATTCAATCTCAATTTCAGGATGAAGATCCATAAATTCTTTAATTCTAGGTGTCAGCCAAGTAGTGCCAAAACTTACAACGGTAGTTACGGTAAGTTTTCCATTTAATTTATCTTTTTGCCCACTAAGGTTAGACTCTACATCTTTTAATTTTGATATTACTTCATGTGCAGACTTATAGAGATATTCTCCATTTTCAGTAAGAACTAGTCCCCTTGCATGTCTTTCAAAAAGCTGAACTTTTAAATCACTTTCAAGAGCTTGTATTTGGCGGCTTATTGCAGATTGGCTTAGATTTAAAATTGTGGAAGCTTTTGTGAAACTCGAGGCTTCTGCGACTGTATGAAAAATTTTTAATTTATCCCAATCCATAGATTGTTTTAATTATAAATTATTTATTTGGATTTACTACTGCTCTTCCAAAAAACTCACCTTTTAAAAGTTTAGGATAGGTTTCTAAAAGCTCTGCAAATGATAGCTCTTTGGTAAATGATTTTACTTTTGAAAAATCAATTAATTTTGATGCCTCATTCCAAATAAATTCTCTTCTTTTAATTGATGAACCAGACGAATCAATTCCCCACAATTTTACACCTCTAATAATAAAAGGCATTACAGTCGTATTTATTTTTATTCCACCTGCATTACCGCAAGCCGCAACTATACCACCTGGTTTTGTTTGTGCGAATATTTTTGTTAAAGCCGCTCCTCCTACAGTGTCAATTACACCATCCCAAATTCCTTTTTCAAGTAATTTGCTTTCTCCTTCAAATTCTTTTCTATCAATTATATTTTTTGCACCTAAGTCTTTTAAATAATCATTTTTATCTTTCTTGCCTGTAACCGCATGAACATCATAGCCCATTTTTGATAATATCATTACTGCGATACTCCCTACACCGCCTGTTGCACCAGTTACCAGTACGTCTTTTACTTTCTCACCCATTAATAGTTCTTCTTTAGCTTTTACTGCAAATGAACAAAGTAGAGCTGTAAAACCTGCAGTGCCTAACATCATTGCTTTATGGCTATCTAAATCTTTAGGTATCTTAATTAAAAAATTTGAATCTACTTTTGCATACTGTGCAAAGCCCCCAAAATAAGCTTCGCCAACTCTAAAACCTGTAAGTATTACTTTATCATCTTTTTTAAATTTACCGTCTTCACTCTCGACAACAGTTCCAGCAAAATCAATACCAGGTACAAATGGAAATTTTCTAACAATTCTTCCGCCATCATTTAAAATTAATGCATCTTTAAAATTTAAACTTGAATAATCAACTTTTATCAAAACGTTTCCATCTTTTAAATGAGATGTATCTATTTCCTTTATTTCTCTGGTAAATTTTTCGTTTTGATTATCTATAATTATAGCTTTAAATTTTTCTGACATTTATTTTGCTAAATAGCTTAAGTATCTGTTTTGAATACTTAGATCCTCCTTAAATGAACCTAAGAAATAATTTGTAACTGTTGTAGCTTTTTCTTTCTTGATACCGCGCATAGTCATACATTGATGAGCAGCATCTATGGTTACAGCAACACCTTTTGCATCAAGCGCTTTCATTAAAGTGGAGGCTATTTGCATAGTTAATCTTTCTTGAGTTTGAAGTCTTTTTGAAAATACTTCAACCGTTCTCGCTAATTTACTTAAACCTACAACTTTTTTATTTGGAATATATGCAACATGAGCAACTCCAATAATAGGCGCCATATGATGCTCGCAGTGACTTTCCAACGTTATATTTTTTTCTACTACCATGTCATCATAACCTTCAACGTCACCAAATGTTTTTGATAGATCTGCTTCTGCATTTTGATGATATCCTTTGAAATACTCTTTGAATGCTTTAACCACCCTTCTTGGCGTTTCAATCAACCCTTCTCTTTTAGGGTTTTCACCTATCCAAGTTAATATGGTCTTAAAGGCTTCTTCAGCTTCTTTATCGGAAACCTTGAGGCTTTTAGAAGCATCTTTTTCAATATCTTTAACTAATTTCATTTCAAAATGTTTTTATAGGACATAAATAATTATTGCAAATTGCTATTTTGTCTTTTTTTCACTATTTTACGCTCATGTTTAAAAAGAGAGAAAGTATTTTTGAAGTTGAGGAAGGAAAATTCCTAGCTCCTAAATTTGATGTAAATGGTCTTATTTCTGTGACTACTACAGACAGTAACTCGGGAGATCTTTTAATGCATGGTTATATGAATGAGGAAGCTTTAAAAAAAACAATAGAAACAAAAGAAGCTCACTATTGGAGTAGATCAAGAAAAGCACTATGGCACAAAGGCAAGACAAGTGGTTTTGTGCAGAAAGTAATAGAATTAAGAATTGATGATGATCAAGATGCATTATGGATGTCGGTCGATATTGGTAATGGAGCAAGCTGTCACGTTGGATATAAATCATGTTTTTACAGATCAATTCCATTAGGTCCTATTAAAAATAGTGAAGAAGTAGAATTAGAATTTAAAGAAAAAGAAAAAAAGTTTGATCCTGAAAAAGTTTATGAAGGACAACCGAATCCTACGAAATTATAAAAAATGAAAGTTATAAGCCCTTTCGGCCCAAAAATAGCAAAATTAAAATTTTCTTCTAAATTGATAAAAATAATCAATTTAGAAGTTGATAAAATTGTATCTAAAAAAAAATTAATAAAAAAATTTGACTACTCAGACAAGTTAGTAGGTCAAGTAAAGCAAGAATTACAATTACCAAGAGCTTTTATAAAAAAAAATTTAGAAAAGATTATTTATAATGATGTTAAGAAATATATAAATAAATCTTTAGGTAAAAAGATAAACAATATTAAGATTAAAAATTTTTGGGTAGTAAGACAATTTAATAACGAATACAATCCAATTCACTATCATGATGGGCACGTGTCAGGTGTTGGATACTTGAAAGTTCCAAAATTTATTACAAAAAATAAAAAAAAAACTAATACAGATGGAACGATAGACTTTATTAATGGAAGTAAAATGTTCTTAAATGATAGTATTTATAATCACAAACCTAAGGTTGGTGATGTTCTGCTTTTTCCAAATTATTTAATGCATACAGCTTACCCGTTTTCTTCCGAGGGTGAGAGAAGATCTTTTTCATTTAATTTGGAAATAGATAAAAATGTTGCCAATGTATTTTCAAAATGAATAAACAAATTCAAAAAAATGTATTTGGTGAACCTTTGGAGCCTTGTTCAAATGATCCAATAACAGGATGGTTTAGAGATGGTTGTTGTAATACAGATAAAAATGATCGGGGTGTCCATACAGTTTGTGCTAAAGTTACTGATAAATTCCTATTATGGTCTAAAAAAGTTGGGAATGATTTAATTACTCCTCACCCTGAATTTGGATTTCCTGGACTAAAAGATGGCGACAGCTGGTGTATTTGCGCAACTTGGTACGCTAGAGCAATAGAGGAGGATGCTGCATGTTCAATTTTTTTAAAAAAAACTAATGTTAAAACTTTAGATTTAATACCAATTGAAAAGTTAAAAAAGTTTGCAGTAGATTTGTCTTAATAAATTTTTGTTCCTCGAGTTTTAATAATTAACTCAAGCTCACTATACTCATCACAGTTACAGTTTTTTAAAACTGCTAATCTCTCGTTTGCTTTATCTATTCTATTAGTTTGAACATATAGTTCTCCCAAGTACTCATTGATACCATTGTGTTTTGGATCAAGGTCTAAACCTTTTAGATAATAGTTTTCGGCTTCTTTAAAATTGCCAACTTTCCTAGATGTGTAGCCCATGTAATTTAAAATATCTGGGTTGTTCTTATCAGAAGAATAAGCTTTTTCTAATTTATTAAATGCTTGAGAATAAATTTTTTTTGCTTTATCTGCTTTATCTTTTTTTTCTAATTTTCCTGCTCTTTTAACTAATTTTACAGCTTGGTCATATAAACCCGTCTCTGAACTATCGCTACTACTACTATCACTTCCTGCTCCAAATACTTGGCTATTAAAACTTAAAATTAAAAGTAAAACTAAAATTTTCTTCATAAATAATTTATATAGTTTTTAACAAAAAATGTTATGCGACAGATGAACGTCCACCATCTACGCCAAAAATTTGGCCTGTTACCCATGAACTTTCTTCACTTAATAGAAATTTTGCTATTGAAGAAGAGTCGCTGCCTTCTCCCAATCTTTTCATTGGATGCATTTTAGCAATACTCTCTGCCATTTTTTCATTTTTTAATAAAAATTCTGAAATTTTTGATTTTGTTAAGCTGGGAGCAATACAGTTTACTCTAATATTGGGAGCGAACTCAGCAGCCAATGCAAGAGTTAAGCCTTCAACCGCTCCTTTTGCTGAAGACACAATAGCATGATTAGGAAAACCTTGTTTAACTGCCACTGTAGAGAATAATACAATTGAACCTTTATTCTTTTTTAAGTTATCAGCTAAGGTCTTTATAATTTCAGCAGCTGAGACCAAATTTAAATTAAATGATTGCATAAAATCACTTTTTTTAATTAGCTTAAGAGGTTTTAAATCTATAGAACCTACGCAGTAAGCTAAACCATTAATTGGCGTTTCTCCTAAATCATTTAAAATTTTATCAGAAAAATTTTCCTCGAGCATATCGCAAGTGGTAAAAGTTGAATTTAATTCACTGGCTAAAGCCGAAAGACTGGACTCATCTCTTCCCACTAAATGGACTTCGTCTCCGCTACTAACCAGATCTTTTGCTAATGTAGATCCTATAGATCCTGTTGCACCTAAAATAACTTTTTTCATAAGCAAAAATAACATTATTAACTATAATTTAAATGCAAATAATGACGCGTGTAATACCTCTTTAAAATGTGTAATTTAACATAATATGAAGCTTTTTTTAATACTAGGAAATCAATTATTTGCTCCAAAATATCTTAATGAATTTAAAGATCATATTATTTATATGACAGAAGACTACGATCTTTGTACTTTTGAAAAGCACCACAAACAAAAGATATTATTATTTTTGTCTTCAATGAGGTCATATGGTGATGAACTAAAATCTAAAAATTTTAATTTAATCTATAAAGATGTAAACAAAGATTTTAAGCTTTCTTATGAGAAAAAACTTGAAAAAATAATTAAAGAAAAAAAGATTAAAGAAATAAGTTTTTTCGAAATTGAAGATAAATTTTTCGAAAAAAAGATTTTAAATTTTTGCAAAAAAAAATCATTAAAAGTAAATCAAATTAAAACACCAATGTTTCTAATAAACAGAGATGAATTTAAAGATTATCTCTCCAAAAATAAAAGACCATTTATGGCTAATTTTTATAAAATTGTAAGAACTAAGACAAATCTATTGATGAACAAAAATGGGACGCCCAAAGGAAATAAATGGAGCTTTGACGAAGATAATAGAAAGAAACTTCCAAAAGGAATAAAGATTCCTGAAATATCAAAAATTAAAGAAACTAAAAACACAATCGAACTTAAAAAGTTTATTGAGTCTAACTTCAAAGATCATCCCGGTGATACCAAAAAGTTTTGGTTTCCCACTACCAGAAAAGATGCAAACAAATGGTTAGATGAATTTATGAAAGAAAGAATAAAATTATTTGGTGATTATGAAGATGCTGTAACAGATAAATCCAATACTGTATTTCATAGCGCATTGAGTCCTTTAATTAATTTAGGTCTTTTTACACCTGAGGAAATAATTGAAAAACTTAGAAAAGTTGAAGGCAAAATTCCTATGAATTCCCTGGAAGGTTATATTAGACAAATTATTGGATGGAGAGAATTCATGAGGGGAATTTATCAAAATTTTGATGAACGTTTAGAAAAGACTAATTTTTTTAATCACAAAAGAAAAATGAAAAATAATTGGTATAAGGGAAATACAGGATTGCCTCCGCTAGATCATGCTATCTCTAATGCTGTTAATTATGGTTGGTCTCATCATATCGAACGTCTTATGATTTTAGCTAATATTATGAACTTGTGTGAAATTAATCCTAAGCAAGTTTACAAATGGTTTATGGAAATGTTTGTAGATTCTTCTGATTGGGTTATGGCTCCAAATGTTTATGGTATGGGTTTATTTAGTGATGGCGGAATATTTGCTACAAAACCATACATATGTGGTTCAAGTTATTTTTTAAAAATGATGCATTTTAAAAAAGGACCTTGGTGCGATGTGATGGATGGACTTTACTGGAGGTTTATAGATAAGAATAAAAAGTTTTTCTCAAAAAATCCCAGACTTGCAATGATGGTAAGAATTTCTGAAAAAATGAACCAAGAAAGAAAATCAAGAATATTAAAAGCTGCAGATAAATTTATTAAGGAGAATACAAATTAAATGAAAAATAAAGTTTTTTTTAATAATTCATGTAACATTTGTAGAGCCGAAATTAATCATTATAAAAAACATTCTAACAAAGATATTGAATGGGTTGATGTTACAAACAATAATGAAGCTCAGCAAATAACCTCAAAATCATACGAACAACTCTTAAGGAGAATGCACGTTATTCAGGATGGGAATTTAATCGAAGGAGCAGAAGTATTTCTAATTATTTGGAAAAATATTCCTAAATATAATTTTTTATACAAAATATTTAATAACAAACCAATGTTTTTTTTATTAAAAATATTTTATGAGATAGCAGCTTATTTCTTATTTTTAAAAAATAAGCACCTTCTTAAGAAATGAAGAAAAAAGATTTACCTGCTAAAATTTGTTCTACTTGTAAACGTTCTTTTACTTGGAGAAAAAAATGGAAACTTAACTGGACAAGTGTAAAATATTGCTCAAAAAGATGTTCGGGTAATAAAATTAATGAAGTTTAAATTGACTTAAAATTTTAGGAATATTTGATTTAAAATTGAAATAACCTTTATTTGAAAACTGCCAACAATAATTGTCTTCTTCTCTAGTCAAATAGTTTATATTTAAATTATTTTTCTTTATTACTCTTTTCAAGAAAGACATATTTTCTCCAATTGACGGGTAAACAATATCAAAGTCTTTATCCATGTTTGATAATTCAATAAATTTATTCCCTTCAATAAATTCAATTTTTAAGCCTGAGTTTTGTATTTGATTTTTGATTAGATTTTTTTTGTAATCTAATACTTTGCTGCCTAATTTAACCTGTCGTTCGTCATTTGCTAATAAAATACAGTAAACCTTCTTATAGTTATCTATATTGAAAAATTGAAAATCTAATTCATTTTCAAAAAAAACTAATTTATCTGATGCTGTTTCATTATTGCTAATACTTAAAGGTGAAATTTTATAATCTCTTTGATCAATAATAGGTTGTGGATTTTCATTTAATTTTAGATCCTTGTACTTATTATTAGTAAATTTATTTATATTCCAATTTTGAGCTATGTAATTTTTTCCTTTAGTTTGGATGCCGGCTACCCATCTCCAACTCAAAGTATTTGAAGCAGCATCACCATCATACAGTTCTCTTAAAAAAAATTCTGCTCCTTTTTGCCAGGGTAGTTTTAAAGTAAATATCCAAATGCTCGCAAACCACATTCTTGTATGATTATGTAAATAATTATTTTCTTTTAGTTCTTTTACCCAGTCGTTAAAACAATTTATGTTTGTCTCACCATTTATTGCTTTTTCATATTCATTTGAATTTTTTATATTTTTTGTATCTTCTACAAAATCAGTCCAAACCTTAGGTCGTAATTCTAGCCATCCTTTCCAATACACTCTCCAAAATATTTCCTGAATAAATTTTTCTACTTTCTGATAGGGGTATTTGCTTAGTGTTTTTTTTGCTACTTCATACTCCGATATTAGTCTATGAGTTATATAAGGCGACAAACAGGAAATATTTTTTCTATTCTGAGGTCCAAAATCAAAATTTCGTTTAGTTGTGTAATCTGAAATATTATTTTCAATATAGCTTTCCAAGGTATTTAAAGCCTCTTTTCTTGTAGTTACAAAATTCATTCTTCATCCTCATCTCTCCAACCATCCATAAAAAGTTTCCAACAAGCAAATGTTACACATGGAATACCAACACAAAAACCTAAAAGAATTCCATTTTTTGACCCTAAGTATATCGACCCTATGTGCGTGGCTCCAATTGGCACTACAGTCAATATGAGTAAAATTATTATAAGTCGGTAAGTGTATGGAGGCCTTTTCATTAAATGGTATTTCCTTGATCAATGGGAACTGAAACTGAGGAAGTAAACCAGCAATCTTTGCAATTTTCTTCTGAAGCTTTTTGTACATGCCACTCATAAAATAATAACTGTTTATCTTTTGTTAAAATTTTAATTTTATACATGTGTATATTTGGTGTGTTCATGATTAAATTAATTTTATGGGAGTCATGGTTCAATAATTGACGATACTGCTGACCATAAATCATAATTCTAAATCTTTCGTAAGGACCTGTAACTTTTTTATTATCTGGATGAGCAAATAACCAAGTAACTTTAATCCCATCATCATTCTTATTATTGTTTTTTAAAGCTTCTAATTGAATTTTTACTACATCGTAAGGTAATAATTTTTCATTAGGAGTTAAAGAACCTGCATCTAATGAATTCGAAAATAAAATAAATGAAATGGCAATTAATATTTTTTTTAATTCCATATTTTTTTTAACGTTTCCTCTCTTTGACAACCTTTTTTATACATCAAATATCTTATAAAATTATTTTCATAATAATTCTGGTGAAAGCTTTCTGCTTTGTAAAATTTTTCAAATTTCCATACTAAAGTTACAACTTTTTTATTAAAATTTTTTTCAACTTTTTCAATTGAAGTGTTAATCAAATTTTTTTGTTTTTTATTACTAAAAAATATTACTGATCTATAACTTTTTCCTTTATCGCAAAATTGGCCAGCGGCATCAAAAGGGTCAATATTTTGCCAGAAGACATCTAGTAATTTTTTATATGATAAAACTTTTGGATCGTAAGTAATTTCTACAGCTTCAACATGACCGGAATCTGTATAAACTACATCTGCATAAGTCGGATTTTTTAAATGCCCACCAGAATATCCTGATACTACTGAAATAACACCTTCAACTTTATCAAATGACTCTTCCATGCACCAAAAGCAACCGCCAGCGAAATAAGCTTTTTTATTTTCTTCTGCATATAAATTAATATGAAAAAAAAATAGTAGAATAAGTAAAACTTTTTTCATTAGTTTATGATATCCTAAAAATTATGAAAAACGATGACCATATTGTCTTAGGAAATAATGTTGAAAAACCTGATAATATTTGTGAAGAATGTAAAAAAGAAGATGAGAGTGTTAAACAAAATCTAATTATGCATAGCTACAAAATCTGTAACAGTTGCAACTTAGCAAAAACAATATTTCCATTATAATTTAATAAGCTAACTTTATTAATATAAAAACTAATAAACCGATTATGAAAAATTGTGCAATATAAGATGCTATTACAACTCCTACGGCTGTTGAAATTTTATCAAGTTTATATATTTGTTTTACCCCAACAACTTGCGATGCAATGACGAGCATTAATATGCTCCAAGAAATAATCACGATAAAATTAGGGAAAAAAATTATCAAAATTTTAAATATTTCAGCTGTATTAGAAAAACCAACCAAACTAAAAACAATTCTCTTATTTTTTAAGTTCTGGGTACCGCCAATTGCTTTAACTATTATTAAAATTACATTTGAAAAAACATACCAATTGAAAAATATCCATATTAAAAAAATTGGAATTAAAGGAACATCATTAGGTAATGTTGGTAGAATAAATGCTTTAAACAAATAAACATTAACTAGGCCTGCTAAAAGAATTACAACACCAGAACCAAAAACTGAGGACCTATCTTTACTTATTTCCTCATAAGTATTTTTTTCTAGTTTTAGAATATTTAATGCTCTGTTTAGTGTTTGTAAAAGCATATTATTTTTTTACGAATGGTTTAAGCAATTTTAGAATTTTATTATGTAACGTCTTATTAGAGGTTGCTAAAATATTTCCTCCATTTTCTGCTGGTTCATTTCTCCAATTAGTAACAATAGCTCCGGAATTTTTAATTATTGGTATTAAAGGAAGTATATCATAGGGTTTTAGATTCGCTTCAATTACAGCGTCCACTTTTCCTTCTGCCAGCAAACAATAATTTAATGCATCAAAACCCGCTAATCTAAATGACCACCCAAATTTTTTAATTACTTTACGTTGCTTTTCATAACTTAATGTTCCATGAAAATTACCAATGATTTTAATTGTTTTTAAATTATTGTTATTAGATGATCTTAAAATACTTTTTTTCCTATCTCTAAATAAATAAGATTTTTTTTTGTCGTTAATATAATACTTATTTAGTTCAGGAAAATTAGCTAAGCCAACCAATGATCTATCTTTAAAAGATAAGCTAATTAGATTTGACCAAGTCGGTGCACCAATTACAAAAGCTCTAGTACCATCGATAGGATCTATAGACCATGTATAATCATTAAAAGAAGATTTATCTGCAAATTCTTCACCTATAATAGAGTCTTTTGGAAATTTTTTATTAATAAGAGATCTTATATATTTTTCAAAAGCTTTATCAAAATTAGTTACTGGATCAAAATCTTTTTTTGATTTTGATTTATTGCTTACAACTAAACCTGATTTTGATTTTTTTTTATAAAATAAGTTCAACTTAGGTGATAGACTTTTAAGAAAGTTGAATGGTTTGTTATAATCCATTATGTGTATATAGCTTAATTTAAAAAAAAATATATATGAAAATGTCAAAAAAGTTAGAACCATTATTCGCAGGACTGTTTGCTTCAATAATTATTGGACTTCTCTCATTTCTCAGCTTTGAAACATCCACAGGTTTTTGGCTAATGTTTTCTTTTGGATCAACGACACTAATTGTTTTAGTGTTTTTTGAGAGTGAATTTGCTCAACCTGCTAATGTTTTTTTTGGACATTTGTTAGCAATAGTCATTGGAATACTTTTTAATGAGTTTATTGGAATGTCTTACTTATCTCTTGGGTTGGCTGTAGGTACTACTGTAACTTTAATGATGTATTTTAAGATTATTCACCCACCAGCGGCGGCGAACCCTTTAATTGCATTATTTGCGGATGTTTCTTTGGGGTATATAATATTTCCTGTAATGGTTGGTTCAATTGTAATTATTATTTTATCTGTAATTATAAATAAATATATTTTGAAAAGAAATTACCCAACAAGATGGTTTTAATTTAATAAGAAAATTGAGCTGTTTAAAATTAAGGCATAACCAGACCATGCTAAATAAGGGATCATCAAGTAAAAACTTATTTTATCTCTCATCAAATATTTCTTCATTAAAAATATAATAAATAATAGAATAATAATTAAATTTACTAGCGCTAGGCCAATTAGATGAAAACCAAAAAAAACTATACTCCAAGTGCTATTAAAAAATAAATGAATAAAATAAATTTTTAATATTTTTATATCAAAAGAATTTTTCCAAATTTTCCATATAGCAATACTCATCAATAAATACAAAGTAGTCCATACAGGGGCAAACACCCAGCTTGGAGGATTAAAACTTGGTAAAATAATTTCTGAGTACCAAGGTTCTTTAAAAGTAGCTGTGGCATAACTTCCGATCATTGGCGCTATAAATGTTATTAAGAGTATAATTACTAAAGATAGGTATTTATTTTTCATTAATATATAGGGTATAACTAATTTATGTCAGAAAATCAGAAAAAAATTTGGATTACAGGTGCAAGTAGTGGGATTGGAAAATCACTAGCTGAAAAATTTGCAGCAGAGGGATGGAAAGTTGCCGCCTCTGCTAGAAGAAAAGGAATTTTAGATGAAATGTCTAATCATGAAAATATTTTTTCATATCCTTTAGATGTAACAAATCAAGATCAAATAAAGATTTCTTTTGAAAAAATTATTGAAGATTTTAAAGGATTAGATTTATGCGTATTTTCAAGCGGCACATATGATCCAAAACTCGAACAAGAAATAAATGTTAAACAAAATAAATTTGTTATGGAAACAAATTTCTTTGGAGTTCTTTATTGTATAAATGCTGTAGAAAATTATTTTAAAAACAAAAAGGATGGACATATATCAATTGTCTCCTCAGTTGCTGCTTACAGAGGGCTACCTAATTCAAGTGGTTATGGACCTTCTAAAGCGGCTTTAACTAATCTGACAGAAAGTTTATATTTTGATTTTAAGAAACATAATGTAAGAATTTCATTAGTTTCTCCTGGATTTATAAAAACTCCTTTAACAGATAAGAACGAGTTTCCAATGCCTTTCATCAAGTCTCCAAAGTTTGCTGCGGAAAAAATGTTTTATGGTCTTACTAAAAGTAAAGCATTTGAAATTCACTTTCCAAAAGCATTAACTATATTATTAAAAATTTTTAGAGTTTTACCTTACAAAATATATTTATTTTTAATTGATAAAGGCGTTAAAAGGTAAAGTTAAATATTAATCTTTTACAAACATAACGGTAAGTTCAGCAACTTTAATACCAAACTTAGTCATAGTTGCTCTATTAATTGCAACACGTTCATCCTGCATAAATATCCAATCATCAAATTTTATCTTCATATTTTTACCCTTCACTGGAACTAATAAAACATACTCTAACTTAAAAGCTGGTCCATATGAAAAGCCTTTTGCTGTACCCACAACATCAGACGCTGTTGCTTCGTAATGATGTTCATCAATTTTCTTCATGGTCCACTGACGTGTTTGTTTTTCACCGTCAGTCCAGTTAAAAACTTCATCGAGAATTAACTGTGAACCGTCCCATTTTCCATTTAAATCAGCTTTAAATTGTCTAGTAACTTTCCCTGATCTATTTTGTAAAACACCCCAGGCTTTTACATTGCCTGATAAATAATCTTCAATAATTAAACGAGGTTTTTGGTCTTTAAAATCTGTTGGTTTCATTGTATTTGCACATCCTGTTAAAATAAAAAATAAAATTAGTCCTAAAATCTTTTTCATAAATGTTACTTATTAGACATTGAACATTGTATCAAGTTAATATTTCTAGCTTTAAATCCGGCTTCACAATAAGACAAATAAAATTCCCACATTCGTTTAAATGTTTCATCAAAACCTAGAGGGGATATATTGTCCCACGTCTTAAAAAAATTTTTCTTCCAAACATTTAAAGTCTTTGCATAATCATCAGGGTAGGAATTAATTTTTAAAAGGTTAAGTTGATTTTTGTTTATTAAATGTTTCATAAAATCTATTGACGGTAAAAACCCTCCTGGAAAAATATATTTTTGAATAAAATCCTCGCTACTTCTATATCTATCAAATAAATCATCTCTTATTGTTATTCCTTGTATAGCTGCAGTACCATTGGTATTTAAAGATTTTTTTATTGTATTAAAATATTT
>JBJLEC010000014.1:0-24866 GCA_045566115.1 Candidatus Pelagibacter sp.
TAATAAATCTGTTGTTTATGTTGGTTCTAAAACAGGTAGAGACGGTATTCATGGCGCTTCAATGGCGTCTGCAGAATTTGATGATAATTCTGATGAAAAAAAACCAACAGTACAAGTTGGTGATCCATTTACTGAAAAATTATTAATGGAAGCTTGCCTTGAATTAATGAAAGATAATTCAATTATTTCTATTCAAGATATGGGAGCTGCAGGTTTAACTTCATCTAGTGTTGAAATGGCATCAAAAGGTTCTTTAGGTATAGAGCTAGAGCTTGAAAAAGTTCCATGTAGAGAAGAAAATATGACACCCTATGAAATGATGTTATCTGAAAGTCAGGAAAGAATGTTAATTATACTTAATGATGGAAGAGAAAAAGATGCAAAAAAAATATTTGATAAATGGGATCTTGATTTCGTTGTTATTGGAAAAACCACTAATTCTAACAATCTTACTTTGAAATACAATAATAAAGTTGAAGGGGAAATTCCGATAGACGCTTTAGCCTCAGAAGCTCCAGTTTATGACAGAAAATGGGTTAGAAAAAAAATTTCAAAAACTAAAATTGATTTAAAAAAATTAAAAAAAAATCAATATTGAAGATGCTCTAATAAAGATTATATCTTCTCCCAATCATTCAAATAAAAGTTGGATAACTAATCAATTTGATCAAATGGTCATGAGTGATACTGCACTAAAATCTGGTTCAGATGGCGCTATTATAAGAATTCATAATAAAGATAAAGCAATTGCTGTTTCAGTTGATTCTTCAGCTAATTATTGTAAATCTCATCCTATTACAGGTGGTAAACAAATTGTTTGTGAAAATTGGAGAAATTTAGTTTCAGTTGGAGCCACACCGCTAGCAATAACAAATTGTTTAAATTTCGGTAACCCTGAGAATGAAAAAATTATGGGTGAGTTTGCAGAATGTTTAGAAGGTATTAAAGAGGCTTGTGAATTTTTAAATTACCCAGTTGTTTCAGGAAATGTCTCTTTTTATAATGGAACAAATAAAAAAAATATTAATCCAACACCGGTTATTGGTGGAGTTGGTTTAATAAAAAACCTGTCAAAACCTATGAATCTTAAATTTAAGAAAGATAATAGTGTTATACTTTTAGTAGGAAAAACATTTGGTCATCTTGAGCAAAGTTGTTTTTTGAGAGAAAATTATTCTATCATTGATGGAATGCCTCCTGAAGTAAATCTTCTTAATGAAAAAAATAATGGGGAAAACGTACTTAAATTAGTTCACGATAATCTCGTATTATCGATGCATGACGTTTCTAGTGGTGGTCTAATAGTTGCGCTTAGCGAAATGTCTATAGCTTCAAATTATGGTGTAAAAATAAATAAACCTAAAAAGCTAACAAATTTACTTGAATATTTTTTTGGTGAAGATCAAAGCCGATACGTTCTAGAAATAGATCCTAAAAATCAGTTAAAAGTTGAAAAAATACTTAATGAAAACAATATTTACTTTGAAAATATAGGGTTTACTCAAAAAGATTACTTTGAAATTGAAGGTGAATTAAAAACTAATGTTAAAGATTTATTTAAAACAAATAACGAATGGTATAATATATATTAATGCCTTTACCTTTAGAAGAAATAAAAAAACTTATCAAAAACGAGTTTCCTGATGCGTCAATTGAGATTAAAGATTTAATGGGTGACAACAATCATTATTCGGCAATAATTAAGTCTTCAAAATTTAAATATTTAAGTAAGATTGAACAGCATAAGCTTGTGTATAAATCTTTAAAAGGTAAAATGGGAAATGAACTGCATGCTTTATCAATAACTACAGAAAGTAAATAATGGAAAAAAATGAAAAAATAAAAAATTTAATTAAAGAAAATGATGTTTGTTTATTTATGAAAGGAACACCCGATGCACCGCAGTGTGGATTTTCTATGACTGTTTCTAATGTGCTCAAATATTTAAATATAAATTTTAAAGGAATTAATGTTCTTGAAGACGAAAATTTAAGGCAAGGTATTAAAGATTATAGTGATTGGCCCACTATACCTCAGCTGTATGTAAAAAATGAATTTGTAGGTGGATGTGATATTGTAAAAGAAATGTTTGAAAATGGTGAACTTAAAAAATTTTTTGAAGAAAAAAAAATAATTTAATTACCTTGAATAATATTCAATTACTAAACTTGGTTCCATAATAACTGGAAAAGGTACTTCAGAAAACTTTGGCACTCTTACTAATTTAGCGGTTTTATTTTTATCGTCTAATTGAATATATTCTGGAACATCTCGCTCTTTGCTTTGCATAGAGCCGTCAATAACAGTTAATTTTTTTGATTTTTCTCTTACTTCAATTAAATCTGTTTCTTTAACTACGTAGCTAGAAATGTTAACTCTTTTTTTGTTTACTGTTATGTGACCATGATTAATTATTTGTCTCGCGGAAAAAACTGTTTGTGCAAATTTAGCTCTGTAAATAACAGTATCAAGTCTACTTTCAAGTAAAGCAATTAAATTTTCTGTTGTGTCACCTCTTTTTGATAAGGCTTTTCTGTAAATATTTCTAAATTGTCTTTCATTTATATTTCCATAGTAAGCTTTCAATTTTTGTTTAGCTTGAAGTTGAATACCATAATCTGTTGGCTTCCCTCTTTTATTTTGCCCATGTTGACCTGGTGGATAAGCTCTAGAGTTAAAAGGGCTTTTTGGTCTACCCCAAATGTTAGCTTTTAATCGCCTATCAACTTTATGTTTAGATTTAAGTCTTTTTGTCATGCTTAATAAAAGAGTGTTTACAGGGTTTCAGGTCTATTTGTCAATTATGGTTTAGTATTTTTTTTACCTAGAGAGCTTATAATACTAGCTAAAATCCTCAATTCTTTATCATTTGGCTCTAGTCTGTATATTAAATTATTTATATTTAATAACATTGACTGTTTCTTTTCTTTTGGTAGAAAAAATTCTTTTTCCTCAAGTAATTGCAACAAATGTTTAATTAATGAGTTAATTTTTGATTTAGGTGAAATCTTAATATTTTTTCTATTTTTTTCAAATAATTTTTCATTAAATATTTTAAAAACCTCATAACAAATAATAGTTAAAGAATGAGATAAATTTAAAGACTTAAATTTTGCTGAAGTCGGTATTTGTAAAATATAGTTTGAAAAAGATAAATCCTTATTAGAAAGTCCAGAAGCCTCTGGGCCGAACATCAATCCAAAACTAGAATTTTTTTTTTTTTTAATTAGTTTCACAAAATCATTTAAAGAAATATGTTTTTTATTAATATCTCGACGTCGTGCGCTTAAAGATACAACGATATCAAAATTACTAATCGCTTCATTAGTTTCTTTAAAAACTTTTGTTTTGTTGATTATATCATAAGCGCCAACAGACATTGCTTTAGCTTTGTGATTTGGAAAATTAATTTTTGGGGAAACTATGTGTAGTTTACTAAAACCAAAATTTTTCATTGATCTAGCGCATGCACCAATATTTTCACCTAACTGAGGTTTTACTAGAATAAAACCAAATTTATTTTTCATTTAAATTAGCGGGAGCATTTTCTTTATAAAGTTTATAATCCAAACTATCTATCAGTGCTTTAAAAGATGCTTCAATGATATTAGGAGATACTCCAATAGTAAACCAGCTGACTCCACTTTTATCAGTGCTTTCAATTAAAACTCTAGTAGTTGCCTCCGTTCCTGTATTTAAAATTCTGACTTTATAATCTAACAATTTTAAGTCTGAAAAAAAATTATAGTATTTTTCTACTTTTTTAAAATTAGATCTTATTGCATTATCTAAAGCATTGACCGGTCCATTACCTTCTCCAGTACACTCTATTTTTTTTCCATCAATTAAAAATACTACATTAGCCTTAGTCATAATTTTTTCTGACTTAGAAACGTTTACATTGTAACTTTCTACTTTTAAATATTCTGGAACTTTACCAAGCAAACGATTAGCTAATAATTCAAAAGAGGCATCAGCACCATCATAAGAGTAACCACTAAATTCTCTTTCTTTAACTTCATTTAAAATTTTTTGAACATTTTTATCTTTAGAGTCAATTGTAACACCATACTTTTCAAGTCTTGATAAAATATTAGATCTACCTGCTTGATTTGAAACAATGATATTTCTATGATTTCCAATTAATTTTGGATCAACATGTTCATATGTTTTAGGGTCTTTTTGCACTGCAGAAACATGTAATCCACCTTTATGAGAAAAGGCTGAAGCACCTACATAAGGTAAACTTTTATTGGATTTTCTATTTAAAATTTCATCTAACAGTCTAGAACAATCTGTCAAAGTTGATATTTTATCTCTTTTAATATTTGTTTCATATTTATCGCTAAAAGATTTTTTAAGAGAAAGAGTTGGTATTATTGACATTAAATTTGCATTTCCACATCTTTCTCCTAATCCATTTATAGTTCCTTGAATTTGTCTAACTCCAGCTTGTATTGCAATTAAAGAATTAGCTACTGCATTCTCTGTATCATTATGTGCATGAATACCTAAATTTATGCCAGGAATTTTTTTAGTAACTTTGGATACTATTTCTCCAACTTCATGTGGAAGAGTGCCTCCATTAGTGTCACATAAAACTAACCATCTTGCTCCTTGATCAAAAGCATTTTTGAGGCAATCTAAAGCATATTCAGGATTAGATTTATAACCATCAAAAAAATGTTCAGCATCAAATAAAAATTCTTTTCCACTTTTAACAATATGTTTGGCTGTATCTTTTATATTATCTAAATTATCTTTATTATTAATTCCTAATGCAATTTTAACATGAAAATCCCAGGCCTTACCAACAACACAAACTGCTGGGCAAGGTGCATTTATCAAAGGAGATAAAGATGGGTCATTTTCTGCGCTTCTGCCAGTTTTTTTAGTCATACCAAAAGCTGTAAAAATACTATTATTTAATTTTAAAGGTTTTGAGAAAAATTCAGTGTCTACAGGATTTGCTCCAGGCCAACCACCTTCAATATAATCTACTCCTATTTCAGACAAAACTTTTGCTATTTTTTTTTTATCTTCGACTGAAAAATCTACTCCTTCAGTTTGGGCCCCGTCTCTTAAAGTTGTGTCAAAAATAAATATTTTTTCTTTACTCATTTATATTTCCAAGTTGTTTTATCTTTTTGATCTTCAATAATTACACTTTTATCTAGTAATTCATTTCTAATTTTATCTGCTAACTTAAAATCACCATTTTTTTTAGCTAATAATCTTTCATTAATTTTTTTTAAAATAAAGGTTTCAGAAATGTTTGTATTTGATTTTTTAAAATCATCCCATTGATTTTTGTTTAAGTCAAATAAACCTAATAATTTGCAAGCACTATTAAAAGATTTTTTACTTTTAACATCCCCTTTGTTTGCGTTGTTATAAAGTTCATGTATCTTAGCAATAAATCCAGGTGTATTTAAATCATCTAAAAGACTTTCTGCTTCATCTAAAGTAATTTCATTATCTGATCCATCATAAAGATTGTACCATTTATCAACAATAGCTCTTTGGCTTTCTAACAGTTTATCATTCCAGTCTAGCGGTTGACTATAATGAGCGCTTAGCAAAGAAAGTCTCACAACTTGGCCTGAATATTTTTTTACTGCGCTAGAGATACTTACAATGTTGCCTAATGACTTAGACATTTTTTCATTGTTAATTGTTACAAAACCATTGTGGACCCAATAATTTGAAAATTTATCTGTAGAGTTATTGCAACAAGATTGGGCTATTTCATTTTCGTGGTGGGGGAAAATTAAATCCAGCCCTCCACCATGAATATCAAACTTTTTGCCGAGATATTTTTCACTCATTGCAGAACATTCTAAATGCCATCCTGGTCTTCCCCTTCCCCAAGGTGAGTCCCAACCCGGATCTTCTTCTTTAGATGGTTTCCACAAAACAAAATCCATTGAATTTTTTTTTAAATCAGATACCTCTATTCTCGATCCTGATTTTAGCTCATCTAAATTTTTATTTGATAATTTTCCATATTTCTTAAATGACATGACAGAAAAATAAACATGCCCTTCTGATTCATAAGCAAATTCTTTATTTATCAAAGATTTTATCATCTCTATCATTTCTTCGATGTGTTCTGTTGCTTTAGGTTCTTTTGTCGGCTTCAAACAATTTAAATCTTTACAGTTTTCATGGAAAACTTTTGAAACTTTTTTTGTTATTTCACTTATTGATTTATTATTTTTTTTTGAAGCTTCAATTATTTTATCATCTATATCTGTAATATTTCTCACATAATTAACATTTCTATAAACCAATTTTAGTATTCGATATAAAACATCGAAAACAATAAGTGTTCTAGCATTTCCTACATGAGGGTAATCATATACAGTTGGACCACATACGTACATGGTAATTTGTTTTGAAGTTATCGGGTTAAATAATTCTTTTTTACGAGTTAAAGAATTAGTAATTTTTAAATTATGATTCATTAAATTTACAAACTGGTATTGGTTGAATTTTATGAAGATTTTTCTTCCTTATCTCTAGATATTTTTTGTAGTTTGGATCTTTATTGTTTTCCATGGCTTTTTCTAATTCAGTATAAGTCATTCCTAATTGATCTGTATCATTTCTTCCGTCATTCCAAAGGCCATCTGTTGGTTCTGCGTCTATGATTTTTTGATTTATACCTAAATGTTTTCCAAGTTCCCAAACTTGTGTTTTATTGCAATCTGCAATCGGAGATATATCAACTCCACCATCACCATATTTTGTATAAAAACCAACCCCAAAATCCTCTACTTTATTGCCAGTTCCAACTACAATTCCTAAGTTAGCTGCCGCAACTTGATAAAGTGTGGTCATTCTTAATCTTGCTCTTGAATTTGCAAATCCATGTTCATTACTAAATTCACCAAGTGTTTTTTCAAAGTTTTTATATAAGTCTTCTAATTCTATGGATTTATATTCAACATTCTTAAATTTCTTAGTTAGCCAATTACCATGCTCAATACTTAACTCATGTTGTGATTTAATTTGTTTGATAGGCATACTAAGAACTATCGTTCTTCTTTTAGTTAAAGCACAAATTGTACTTACAACAGAAGAGTCTACACCTCCTGATATACCAACAACTAAAGATTTTGGTTTAAAAGAAGTATTGTCACAATAGTTATTGATCCAATCTACGATAATTTTTGCTCTTTTTTCTACATTCATAATAATCTTTGTTATCCTTTTCAGGATTCTATCTTAATGATTATATAACAATCATTAAGATGCTGCTTTAATAATATTTTTTGAATATTTAGAATTTTTCTTTATTTCTTCAGAAATTAAGAATGCTAGCTCTAACGCTTGTGACGCATTTAGTCTCGGATCACAATGAGTTCTATATCTATTAGATAAGTCTTCATCAGAAATTTTTTGAGCCCCACCCGTGCATTCAGTTACATCTTGACCGGTCATTTCTACGTGTAATCCACCAGCATAACTTCCTTCAGCATGATGTACTCCAAAAACATTTTTTACTTCTTGAAGCACGTTATCAAAAGGACGGGTCTTCAAACCTGTAGCAGCTTTAATTGTATTACCATGCATTGGATCGCAAGACCAAATTACTTTTAAGCCCTCTTTTTTAATTGCTCTTATTAATTTAGGTAAATAATCTTCAACTTTATTTGCTCCAAATCTTGATATTAATGTAATTCTTCCTGCTTCATTTTTAGGATTTAAAATATTACATAAATTTATTAACTCTTCTGGTTTAAGAGTTGGTCCACATTTAATTCCTATTGGATTTTCTATGCCTCTACAAAATTCTACATGAGCTCCATCAGGTTGTCTTGTTCTATCACCAATCCAAACAAAATGAGCTGATGTATCGTGATACTCACCAGTTGTTGAGTCAACTCTTGTCATTGCTTCCTCAAAAGGTAAAAGCAAAGCCTCGTGAGATGTGTAAAAATTAACAGTTCTCAACTTACGATTTGTGTCAGGATTAATTCCACAAGCTTCCATGAAAGATAGCGCGTCACTTATTCTATCTTCTATGTCTTTATATTTTCCTTTAGTTTTTTCATTAATAAAACCTAAATTCCATAAATGAACTTGTCTTAAATCTGCAAAACCACCTTGTGAAAATGCTCTAATTAAATTTAAAGTAGAGGCTGCTTGTGAGTAAGCTCTAAATAATCTTTTGGGATCAGGAATTCTTGCGCTTTCGGTAAATTCTGTTCCGTTAATATTGTCGCCTAAATAACTTGGTAATTCTTTGTCACCTTTTTTTTCTATAGGTGAACTTCTTGGTTTTGAAAATTGACCAGCAATTCGTCCAACTTTTACAACTGGCATTGAAGCAGAATAAGTTAGAACTAAAGACATTTGTAAAATGGCTTTTAATGTATCTCTGATGTTATCGGGATGAAATTCAGCAAAACTTTCCGCACAGTCACCACCTTGTAATAAGAAAGCTTTACCTTCAACAACATCTGCTAAAGATTTTTTTAGTGATCTAGTTTCACCTGCAAAAACTAAAGGAGGATATTTTTTTAGTTTACCTAAAACCATATCAAGTTCATTCTTATCTGTATAAACAGGTAAGTGTTTTGCTGGAAATTTTGTCCAGTTATTTGGATTCCATTTTTTCATATTCAACCTGGGATATATATAGAGTATTGGGTAAAATTATTCAATACAATGTAAGTTAATTTTTTATTAATTAGGATTTTTTTTTAAAAAATCTATGTATTCGACAACTTTTTGATAATCATCATCGACGATATCTTTATAGCTTAGACCAAATTTTTTTTTCACACAAAGAGCAACATGCGCGTATGAATTTCTCCCTTTAGGATGGTTGGAGTGATCAGGAAGCTTACTTTGTAAATAATCGCCAGCTTCCTGTATCATTTTCCACAGTTTACTTGCGTTTTCTTTATTCAGTTTATTTATATCTTTCTATTCTGGTATTTAATGAAATAATATTTAATTCAATACTTAATTTTGGGTATTTTTTTTTAAATATTTTTTTTATCTTTGTGAAAGAGTCCTTATGAATTTTTGTTTCATTAATTCTTGAAAATTCTTTATTTCCATTAATTATTTTTGCAGCACCACAATCTCGATGATTTATTACTATGAGTTTTTTTATTTGATGTAATTTAATTGATATGTCGATGTTATCCCAAAATGTTTTATGCCACCTTTTAAATTTAGTGGCTGTAACACCAATTGAGGATCCTGCCATTGAAAAAGAACTATATTTTCCGTTTAATTTTTTTCTTTTTAAATAATTATAGACAATGGGCTGAAATCTAGGGTCTATACAAGATAAAACCATTGCTTTGTAATTTGATTTCATTTTATTCTACTGTAACTGATTTTGCTAAATTTCTTGGTTTGTCTACATCACAATTTTTTAATAAAGCAACATGATAAGCTAACATTTGTAGTGGTAAAGTTAACAATATGGGTGATAATAAATTATCTAAATAAGGAACTCTCAGTCCGAATCTTATATTATCATTTAAAGACTCTTTTTTATTATCTGTAATAAAAAGAATTTTTCCACCTCTCGCTATAACTTCCTGCATATTAGAAAGTGTCTTTTCAAAATATTTATCTTTAGGTGCTAAAATTATTACTGGAAGACCTTCTTCAATTAATGCAAGCGGCCCATGTTTCATTTCACCTGCTGGATAACCTTCCGCGTGCAAGTATGATAATTCTTTTAATTTTAAAGCTCCTTCTAAAGCAATTGGAAATGAAGATCCTCTTCCTAAAAACATTGATCCTTTTGCAGAAAGAAATTCTTTTGCCATAAGTTGCACATTACTTTCTATGTTAATGCATTCTGTAATAGCTTCCGGTAGTTTTTTTAAATTATTTATATTTTTCTCATACGTTTTCTCATCAATGTCTTTTCTAACGATAGCAAGCTTTAAACATAAAATATAAAGAACTGTTAATTGACCTAAAAATGCTTTAGTAGAAGCAACACCAATTTCGGTACCAGCATGAATAGGTAGAACCCAATTAGAATTTCTAGCGATTGTACTTTCAATAACATTTACAATTGAACATGTCTTAACATTATTTTTTTTACATAAATCTAAAGCTGCCGCTGTATCAGCTGTTTCTCCTGATTGTGAAACAAAAATATAAAGATTTTTAGAATTAAATTTTAATTTTCTATACCTAAACTCAGATGCAATGTCTATTTCAACATCAATAGATGTTAATTCTTCAAACCAATATTTTGCCGTTAAGCAAGAGTTATAAGCTGTCCCACATCCAACTAAAACAATTTTGTTTATATTATTTGGTTCAATAGGAAAATTAATAATATTGATATTCTTTTTGAGACTATCAACATATTCACTTATGCAATTTTTAATGGTAATTGGTTGCTCATAAATTTCTTTTAGCATGAAGTGTTTATATTCACCCTTATCTATCGTAGTTTCACTTTCTGACATTGTGTGTATTTTTTTATTTACTTTTTTAAGACTTTCATCATAAAAACTAACTTGGTCTTTTGTTAAAACGCATAATTCTCCATCATCTAGATAAGAAATTTTGTTTGTCATTGATTTTAAGGCATAAGAGTCTGAGCCTATATAATTTTCCTCTTTAGAATAACCAACAGCTAGAGGGCTTCCTCTTCTTGCCCCTATTATTATATTTGAAAAATTTTTAAATATAATTCCGAGCGCAAAACTCCCTTTTAATTTTTTTAATGTTTTATAAACAGATTTTAAAGGCTCATTTTCCTTAAGAGCTTCTGTTATCAAAAGTGTAATAACTTCTGTATCTGTTTGCGATTTGAACTTTAACCCCTTTGATACTAACTCTCTTTTAATTTCATCTGAATTTTCTATAATTCCATTGTGAACAACAGAAACTTGCTCTGATGAATGAGGATGAGCATTAACTGTATTAGGAACCCCATGTGTTGCCCACCTAACATGACCTATACCTATATTTCCATTAGATGGATCCTTAAATAAAATTTTTTCTAACTCTTCTACTCTACCAGAGCACTTTTTTTCATTAATATTGTCTTCCGTTAAGGTTGCTAAACCAGCTGAGTCATAACCTCTGTATTCTAATTTTTTTAAAGAATTTATTATATTTATTGAGACGGGCTTATTACTCGCTATACCAATTATTCCACACATTATTTTCTTTTTTTTCTTTTATAATTTTTAATTTCAACTTGTGATGATCTTGTGATTGCTAAAGATTTTTTCTTAACATTTTTTGTAATCACTGATCCTGCTCCAACAACGCTATCTTTATCGATTTTTACTGGCGCGACTAATGATGAATTGGATCCAATAAAAACATTATCAGATATTTTTGTTTTAGATTTTTTTACACCATCATAATTACAAGTTATTGTACCAGCACCGATGTTAGAATTTTTGCCTATTGATGTATCACCAATGTAAGATAGATGGTTAACTTTTGAGTTGATATTTATACTTGTTTTTTTTGTTTCAACAAAATTTCCTATTTTCGTATTTTTTTTCAAAATTGTACCCGGTCTTAACCTCGCGTAGGGACCGACGATAACATTTTTTTCAATTTTAGTACCTTCGATATGAGTAAAAGATTTTATATATGAATTATCCCCTACTTTTACCTTTGGTCCAAACACAACATAAGGTTCTACGGTTACATTTTTTCCAAATGAAGTATCCTGATATAAAAAAATTGTTTCGGGTGCAATTAAATTAACTCCTTTTGATAATGCTTTATTTCTCAAAAGTTCCTGGGAAAGTCTATAAGAATTAGCTTTATTTAATTTATTATTTGTTTTCATTTAAAAATTCTTTACATTAATAATGGTACTGAAATAAGTCACAAAATATTTCTTTTTAATACTTTTAAAATGACTCAAATTTATACAATTCTTTTTGATTTAGATGGCACAATTGTGAATACAGCACCTGATTTAATGGCTGCCCATAACCACGTAATGAAAAAATTCGGTCACGAAGAAAAAGAAATGTCAGATATAAAATCTTTAGCTGGTAAAGGTGCCTGGGTAATGATGCAAAGATCTTTTAAAGAAGAAATAAAGGATGAAAAAATTAAAAAGGCGATGACTAAAGAATTTATTGATTTCTATGCAAAAAATATTGATCAAAATAGTAAACCATTAAATGGTGCTGTCGAATTTTTTGATTGGGCTAAAAATAAAAATATCTCAATGGCAGTTTGTACAAATAAACAAGAACGTTTAGCCATAGATCTTTTAAAAAAATTAGATCTTTATAAATATTTTGAATATGTTGCTGGTAGCGATACTTTTTCTTTTAACAAACCTGATCCAAGGCATTTAACTGATGTTGTTGAAATCATCGGTGGAAATTTAAAAAAAACTATAATGGTTGGTGATAGTGAGGTTGATGCAAACTCTGCACACAATGCTAACTTGCCATTTATTTTAGTTAAAGATGGCTACACAGAAAAAACTGAAAAAGAAATTAAACATAACAATTTAATTTCTGACTTTGTTGGGTTTGAAAAAATTATAGAAAAATATTTATGATTACTTTTGCTCTGTTCACAGCATTAGCAACTTTTTATTTTACTATGTTTATTACACCAGGTCCCAATAATGCTATGCTAACTGCATCTGGTATGAAATTCGGTTTTATAAGAACCTTGCCTCATGCAATTGGAATTCCTATAGGACACATTTTACAAATTGGTTTAACTTGTTTTGGTTTAGCGAATTTATTTTTAATTTATCCTCAAGTTCAATTTTATATGAGGATTTTGTGTTTTTTATATCTACTTTACCTAGGGTGGAAAATGATTGGTTCCTTTAGCATGACTCAAAAGGAAACTGGTAGACCATTAAAATTTTATGAAGCTTCCCTTTTTCAATTTATTAATCCGAAAGCATGGTCAATAGCAGTTACTGTTGCTTCTGGTTTTTTTCCTAGTGAAGAAAATATTTTTATTGGCATTTCATTTGTTACAATTACTGCTGCTGTAATTTGTTTTCCAACAATTAGTTTATGGGCTCTTTTTGGAAGTGGTTTAAGAAAATTTGTTGACAATACAAAAATTAAAAAAACTATAGAATATTTACTTGCAACCCTGTTAATTTTAACAGGTTTGTTTATTCTACTTAAATAGTCTTTGATTTTTATACTCTCCTCTAATATATATCTGATCACATGCACTTTACAAAAAAATCAGTTTCTGAGAAAAGATCAGACTTTGTAAAAAAATTGCAATCAAAAAAATTATTAAGATTTCCTGGTGCTTATAATCCTTTATGTGCAAAACTTATTGCTGAAATTGGATTTGATGGTGTTTATATTTCAGGTGGTGTGATGTCAAATGATTTAGGTTTACCTGATATTGGTTTAACAACAATGGATCAAGTTAGTTATCGTAGTGGTCAAATAGCAAGAGTTACAGATCTTCCAACAATAGTTGATATTGATACAGGTTTTGGAAATTGTAAAAAAACTATTGAAGAATTTGAAAACAAAGGTTTAGCTGGCTGTCATTTAGAAGATCAAATTGCTGAAAAAAGATGCGGACACTTAGACAATAAAGAACTTGTTCCAAAAGATGAAATGGTAAAAAAGATTAAAGAATGCGTAGCGTCTAGAAAAGATAAAAATTTTTTAATCATTGCTAGAACTGATGCCAATTCTGTTGAAGGTCTTGATAAAACATTAGAAAGAATTAAAGCATACGAAGATGCTGGAGCAGATATGATTTTTCCGGAAGCCATGAAAGATGAAAGTGAATTTGAAAAAGTTAGAAAAATTTCGAATGGTTATTTATTAGCTAATATGACTGAATTTGGAAAATCTAAATTATTAGATAAAACTCAGTTAGAAAATCTGGGGTACAATTTAGTTATTTACCCTGTTTCAACTCAAAGACTTGCAATGCAAAATGTTGAAATAGGTTTAAAATCAATATTTAATGAAGGTCACCAGAATAATATAATAGATAAAATGCAGACTAGAAAAAGGTTGTACGAGTTAGTAGAATATGAAAAATATAATACACCAGATAAAAAAATTACAGATTTTTCTACGGAAGGTCATGAATAATGAGTGAAGATATAAAAAAAGGTTTATTAGGCATTGTTGTAGATGAAACAACTATTTCGCATGTTGTACCTGAGTTAAGTGCATTGACTTACAGAGGTTATACCGTTCAAGAACTTTGTGACAAATGTGACTTTGAAGAAGTCGCTTATTTAGTTTTGCATGGAGAGCTACCGAATAAAGCTCAACTTAAAAAATTTATTAAAGAAGAGAGATCCGAAAGGAAATTATCTAAACAAATTTTAAATGATATACAAAAAATGCCAAAAAATGCACATCCAATGGATGTGATCAGAACTTGTGTAAGTTTAATGGCTCTAGAAGACAAAGATACAAAAGATAATTCACCAAAAGCAAATATGAGAAAAGCAATGAGAATTTTTGCTAAAACTCCTACAGCTGTTGCAGCTTATTTTAGATCAAGAAAAGGTAAAAAAATTATATCACCTGATAAAAAATTATCTTTTTCTGAAAACTTCTTTAAAATGATGTTTAATAAAGTTCCAGATAAAGAAATTGTAAGAGCGTTTGATATATCTTTAATCTTATATGCTGAACACAGTTTTAATGTATCAACTTTTACCGCAAGAACAATTACAAGTAGTCTTTCAGATATTCATGGAGCAATTACTGGTGCGATAGCAAGTTTAAAAGGTCCATTACATGGTGGAGCTAACGAAGCAGTAATGCATATGATGAAAGAAATTGGAAAACCAGAAAAAGCTCAAGCTTGGATCAATAATGCATTAGTTAAGAAAAAAGTGATTATGGGATTTGGTCACAGAGTTTATAGAACTGGGGACTCTAGAGTTCCTACGATGAAACATTACTTATTTAAAGTTGCGAGACTTTTAAAGAAAGAAAAATATACAAAAATTTACGAAGTCTTAGCCAAGACTATGGTTGAAAAAAAGAAAATTCATCCAAATGTAGATTTCCCATGTGGCCCACTTTATTACATGATGGGAATAGATATAGATTTTTACACACCAATCTTTGTAATGTCACGTATTACAGGTTGGTCAGCTCACATAATGGAGCAACATGCTTCTAATAAATTAATTAGACCTTTATCTAAGTATAGAGGTGAAGAAGTCAGAGAAGTAATGTTATTAAACCAACGTTAAATGAATTTAACTAATTTATTATTACTTTTAATTTTATCAGTTTTAGCTACATATGTTTTTACTCCCTGGAAAGGAATGGAAAAAGGCTCAACATTAAGTATTGCTATACAGTTTATTCTTTGGGTTATATTCTTTTCAGTAATTGTATTTGTTTTTCAAAAAACTGGTTTAGTAAATTAACCTAAATTGATATTTCTGAAAAATTTTTTTCAAAAAACCAGAATACTTGACGGTGGTATGGGTCAAGAATTACTTAATCGCGGAGTGATACCACACGGAACAATATGGGGTGCTACAGCATTACTACATAAAAAATATCACAAACTTTTAGTTAAAACACATTTAGATTTTATCAGAGCAGGTGCTGAGGTTATTGTGACTAATAGTTTTGGTAGTAGAAAAAGGCGACTAATAGAAAATAAATTAGGCCATAAGTTTAATGAATTAAATAAACTCGCTGGGAAACTAGCTAAAGAAGCAGTAAAAAAATCTAAGAAAAATATTCTTATAGCGGGCAGTCTTCCACCACAAAATTTTACTTATTTTGCAGACCTTGGAAAGGATTTAAAATTTATTAAGAATAGTTTTAAAGCTCAAGCTAAGTGTTTAAATCCTTATGTTGATTTTTTCTATTTGGATGTGATGTCTAGTTTAAAAGAATGTCAAATTGCTATTAACTCTATTAAATCTTTTAAAAAAGAATTTTTATTAGGAATACATATAAGAAAAGGAGGAAAGCTTCCTTCAGGAGAAAAAATTTCAACGGTTATAAAAAAAGTTGAAAAACACAAACCCATAGGAATCATTTTATCTTGTGTATCTATTGAAGATGTTGCTGAAGTTTTTAAAGATCTAAAAAAAATAAAATGTCCTTATGGGTTTAAAATTAATGCTTTTGAGCATATTCCTGCCGGTTGGAAGCCTGACTCTAATAATCCTAAAGTTCAATTAGGTAAAAGGAATGATTTAAATCCTTTAAAATTCGCGAAGATTTGTATTAAATTTAATAAAATGGGTGCTAATATTCTAGGAGGTTGTTGTGAAACAACCCCTTCTCACATTAAAAAATTAAGAAGTCTAATTTGATTTAACTAGTTTTTGAGTAATTCTATCTAATATTATTGCAAGAATAACAATTCCTGTTCCGCCTATTACTGCAGAACCAATATCAAGTCTACCTAGCGCAACATAAACGGTAAGACCTAATCCACCGGCACCGATAAGAGCAGCAATTACAACCATTGATAAAGCTAACATTAAAGTTTGATTAATACCTGCCATAATAGTTTTTAATGCTAATGGAATTTCAATTTTAATTAAAATTAATAATTTAGACAAACCTAAACTAGATCCCGCTTCTTTAAATCCTTTTCCAACTTGTCTAATGCCTAAATTTGTAAGACGAATTATTGGAGGCAAAGCAAAAATTATTGTAGCAACAACACCTGGTGTTAATCCAATTCCAAATAACATTACAACTGGTATTAAATAAACAAAACTTGGGATTGTTTGCATAACGTCTAGTATAGGTCTCATTATAGCTTCAAAGGTTCTGCTTCTAGAAGAAAGAATGCCCAGTGGTATACCTATTAGTATACAAAAAATAACTGCAGTAAATATCATCGCTAAAGTAGTCATACTTTCAGACCATAGATCAACTAAATCTATAAAGACTAATCCAATTAAAGTTAAAATTGCAAATTTAAAACCATTAGTTTTAAAAGCAAAATATAAAAAAATTAAAATAGCTAATGGAAAAGGAATTATATTAAATAGCGTATCTAAACCGTTAAGAACAGAGTCGATAGGAGCTGAAAGTTTTTTAAAGAGTGGTCGTTGCATAAACAACCACTCTTTAATATTTTTTTCAATCCATTCGGCTATTGGAATGTAAATCTCGTAATCAGAAGGTGCTAATTTTAAACTCACTTTTCTGACTAACCAATCTACTATTTAAGCCAACTATCAAACGTGCTTTGATTTGCTTTTATCCAAGCAGCAGCATGTTTCTTAATAGCTTTTTCGCTTTTTTCGCCTTGGTTCATTTTCATATTTTGAGCAGCTACATCTGCTAATGGTATAGAAGCTTTTTTAAGCATCTTTGCCACTTTAGGATTAGCTTTCAAAAAATCAACGTTTGCAGCTGGACGAATATCATCAGCACCAAAACCCATATTTATTTTTGATTTTGTTGCATTAGGTACTTTTACTGCTTTAGTTTGGCTGTAAGGAACTTCTATCCAAACAATATCTTTACCAAGTTCTAAAGCACCAACTGTCCAATTAGGCGTCCATGTATAAAATAATACTGACTTACCATTTTTAAACTTAGCGATAGCATCAGCCATAGAAGCAGAATAATCTGCTTGTACTGGATTAATGAAATCACCTAAACCTAATTCAGCAAAATGTTTAGTAATTTGTTTTTCACAACCCCAACCTGGAGGGCAAGCTACCATATCTGCTTTACCGTCACCATTTGAGTCAAATTGCTTAGCGTGTTTTTTAATATCCATTACACTTTTGATATTAAGTTTGTCAGCTGTTTTTTTGTCTATTAGGTAACCCTGTAAACCACCTTTAGCCATAACATTTCCTACAGCTTTAACTTTACCTTTTGCTTCAGCTATATAAGTGTCATGAGTTCCAAACCAACCGTTCACCCATAAATCCAAGTCTCCTGCAGCTGCTGCTACGTAAAAAACTGATGGTTTCATTGCTTTAGGTTCGCTTACTTTGTAACCCATTTTTTCTAGAGCCTGTTTGTATACTTCAGCTTGAAAATAGCCGGTATCCCAATTAGCTTTAGCCATCTTAACTTCGTTAGCCATTGCTGCACTACTAATAGTTAGTGCGGCCAACATAGATACTACATATTTTAATTTATTCATATTTCCTCCAATTTAGGTAATTTTTTTAACATGTATGAATTTATAATGTAACCGTAGTTCAACTAAAAAGTGAATTATAGAATATATGCTTATGATTTATTTGAATTGGCTTATATAGATTTTTTTACTTACATTTTTGGCATAAACCAAAAAATTCTAGATTAAATCTTTTAAACTTCATTCCTTTTTTGTGATTAAAACTTGATAAATACTTTGAAAGTTTAATATCGCTAATTTCATCAACTACCTCGCAACTTTCACAAATTGAAAACGCTGTAGCTTTTGAAATTTCACAATCTGAATTTCTACATGCAACAAATGCATTTTTACTTTCAATTTTATGAATTTTTCCGATCTCGACTAATTTATCTAGCGCGCGATAAACTTGTGGTGGAGCTTTAATACCTTTCTTCTGAACATTAAAAAGTATCGTATATGCTTTTAAAGGCTCTGAAGATTTATGAATTAAATCAAAAATAATTTTCTGATTTTTTGAAAGATTATTTTCTTTATGCATTTTAGTCATTTTACTGACTCCTTGTTAATTTTTCAATTTAATTGATTGTTTAATATTTAATAAAGAAAGTATGAATAAAAATAAGGCAGCCGCTATAATTGATGGTCCTGAAGATGTATTAAACTCTAATGAAGAAAACAATCCTAAAATTACTGATAACAGTCCTCCAAGTACTGAATAAATTACCATTCTCTGGGGGCTCGTAGAAATATTTCTAGCCATTGCAGCTGGTATAATTAACATTCCTGTAATTAATAATAATCCAACCATCTTTATTGAAATAGCAATGATCCCAGCCATTAAAATTGTAAATATAGCTTTTGCTCTATCAGGATTTAAACCTTCGGCTTCGGCTAATTCATAGTTTACTGTTGATGCAAATAGAGGTTTCCAGATTATTTTAAGTATTAATAATATTAATGGTCCTCCTACCCATATAATTAATAAATCATCAACTGTAACTGCTAATATGTCACCAAACAATAATCCCATAATATCGAACCTAATGAATGTTAAAAAACCAATAACAACAAGTCCAATTGCTAATGACGAATGAGCCAAGAGTCCTAACAAAGCATCGCCTGGTAGATTAGTTTTTTTTTGAAGCTGTATTAGAATTAATGCAATTAAAGATGAAATTATGAATACTGAAAGAGCAATATTAAATTCCATAGTGTAAGCTAGTGTAACTCCAAGTAAAGCTGAGTGTGCGAGAGTATCTCCAAAATATGATAATCGTCTCCATATAACAAAACATCCAAGGGGCCCTGTTACGATTGCAACTCCTAGTCCAGCTACTAAAGCTCTTATGAAAAAATCATCTAACATTTAATGTTTTTTTATTTTACCTTCATTTGTATGAATATGATCATGTTTATGTTCGTATCTTGATAATATTTGGGAAGCTTGTTCTCCGAACAAAATTTTATATTCGTTATTTTTTGCAACATCCATTGGAGATCCTGAACAACATACATGACCATTTAAACAAACAACATAGTCCGTAGCACTCATTACTGTATGTAAGTCGTGAGAAATTAATAAAATTCCACAATTCAATTCATCAGAAATTTTCTTTATAAGTTCGTATAAAGCAATTTCACCAGTAAAATCTACCCCCTGCACTGGTTCATCAAGCACTAATAGATCTGGTTTTTTTGAAATAGCTCTTGCTAGCAATACTCTTTGGAATTCCCCGCCTGATAAATCACCTAAATTTTTGTCTTTTAGATGTATAACTCCTGTTAATGATAATGCTTCGTTAATAGCCTCTTCTTTCAGATTTTCGGTCAGAACCATGAAATCATTTACTCTAATTGGCAACGTCCAATCAATTGTAATTTTTTGAGGGACATATCCAACTTTATTGGTATATTTTTCAACTTCTCCATCAATTTTTTTATAAATTCCTAAAGCAATTTTAGCGGTTGTACTTTTTCCAGAGCCATTTGGACCAATAAGAGTAACTATTTTACCTTTTGCAATTTGTAGTGATACTCCTTTAACTAGCCATTTGTCATTTATACGAAAACCAGCATTTTTTAACCTTACTAAAATATTTTGTTTTGAGCTCATTTTATTTCTTGACTTTTAAAAGTTATATTATAACTAATGTTATATTATAACAAATTAGAAAAGGAAGCTTAAATTATGTTTAAATATATCCAAAAACTATCAATAACTCTATTATTCTTATTTACAGCGAACACTTCAGCTAACGCTGATATTAAAGTAGTTACATCAATTAAACCTATACATTCATTAGCAAGTTATTTGATGGATGGAGTGGGTAAACCAGATCTAATAGTAGATGGATATGCTTCTCCACACGGATTTGCAATGAAGCCTTCACACGCCAAAATGTTACAAAATGCTGACTTAATATTTTGGGTTGGTGAAGACTTGGAAAATTTTTTAGAAAAACCATTAAATTCAATAGCAAAAAAAGCTGAAAAAATTGAATTAATGGATATTAAGGGATTAAATAAATTAGAATTTAGAGAAAGAAACATATTCAAAGAACATGAAGATCACGGGCATGATGAACATAAAGAACATGGTCATAAAGAAGATAAACACGACGATCACAAAGAACATGATGAACATAAAGAACATGGTCATAAAGAAGATAAACACGACGATCATCAAGGGCATGCTCACGGTGAACACGATCCACATATTTGGCTTGATCCAATGAATGCAAAAGTGATTTTAAGTGAAATGGCAGAACACTTAATTGAGAATGATCAAAAAAATGAAGCTAAATATAAAGAAAATTTAAAAAAGGCACATAAAGATTTAAACAAACTAACTAAGAAAGTTAAATCTGAATTAAACAAAGATTTTAAATCAATCGTTTTTCATGATGCATATCAATACTTTGAAAAAAGATTTGATGTAAATATTCTAGGAGCATTTACCGTAAATACAGACGTAATGCCTGGCGCTGAACAATTAGCTGAAATTAGAGAAGTAATTGAGCATGATAAAGTCAGTTGCGTATTTTCAGAACCACAATTTAATCCTGATATTATCAAAGCAGTAGCAAAAGATACTAATGTTGCAACAGGGGTCATAGACCCATTAGGAGCTACTCTTGATCCAGGTAAAGATTTGTATTTTGATTTAATCGGAAATATGTCTAAATCTTTTAAAGGTTGTTAAGACTAAGTTATAATTTCTGCAAATCTATTCTCGATTAGATTTAATTGTAAATTATTTTTTTTCCTGAAGTCGTTAATAGCTTTTTCGACTTCAGGAATATAACTTTCACTACCATAATCATCACAGAGAATTATTTTCTTTTTATCTTTCATGTGTACATATAGATTAGTCAGATCGTTGTATACAGTTTGATAACTATGACCACCATCGAGAAAAACAAAGTCTATATCTTTTAAATCAATTTCTTTTAAAACAGAGTTCGTGTCACCTGCTATTAGTTTTATATTATTATTATATTTTTTTAAAAGTTTCTGAACGCTCTTAAGAGAATTTAAGTTTTCTCTTAATATTAAATTATAATAAATATTTTTTAGCGGATTAGAAAATTTTTGATTAAGCAAAAATCTTGGTTCGATTTCATCTGTAGAATTATTTTTTTCGCCACCAAATAAATCTATACCGATATAATTAAAGCTATCACCGTTTATTTCTTTTAAAAAATCACAAGTATTTCTAGCAGTGACACCACAAAAAACACCAATCTCTAAAAAGTTTTTAGGTTTATAATGAGAAATTCTTTCAAGATAAATGTTACCCCATTTACCTTTTAAACCTGTTTTTCTCCAATAAGTTTTGTAATTTAATTTCAAAAATTAAGCAAAAACTTCGCCCCAAGTACCTTTTGTAGATGCCTTGGAATATTCTGTTGCACGTCCTTCGAAGAAGTTCATGTGCTCAACTCCATTCAACATATTATCTAACCATGTTAAAGGATTTTTCTTAACATCATAGATAGGATCAAGACCTAATTGTTCTAGTCTTCTGTTTCCAATAAATCTAATGTATTGCTTAATTTCATTCGCTGTTAGCCCTTCTAATGGACCCATTTGAAAAGCTAAGTCTATGAAAGCATCTTCATGTGTTACGATAGTCTTACATGCATCAACAATTTCTTTTTTTAATTTATCATTCCAAATCTGAGGCTCTTCTTTAATGAAATCTTTAAATAACCTTATCATAGAATTACAATGTAATGTCTCATCTCTAACAGACCATGTAACTATCTGGCCCATGCCTTTCATTTTATTGTGTCTTGGAAAATTTAACAAAATCGCAAAACTTGCAAATAACTGGAGACCTTCTGTAAAAGCAGAAAATACAGCCATTGTCATAGCAATATTATGCTTTGATTTAACATCAAAGCCTTGCATATAATCATACTTATCTTTCATCTCTTTGTATTTCATGAAAGCAGAATATTCGGTTTCAGGCATACCAATTGTATCTAATAAATGTGAGTAAGCCGCAATATGAACTGTTTCCATTGCTGCAAATGCAGTCATCATCATCAAAACTTCCGTTGGTTTGAAAACTGTTGTGTAATGTCTTAAATAACAATTATTCACTTCAACATCTGCTTGCGTAAAAAATCTAAATATGTGCGTTAAAAGATTTTTTTCAGCTGGTGTAATATTTTTTTGCCAATCTCTAACGTCATCACCTAGTGGAACTTCTTCTGGCAACCAATGAATTCTTTGTTGGGTTAACCAAGCATCGTAACACCACGGATATCTAAAAGGTTTATAAACAGGGTTTTCTACTAATAAACCCATTTTTTTTGGTTGAATAATTTCTGGTTTAATTTTTTCTGCTACTGACATGATAAACATTCCTCATAGTTGTTGTCTTTATTATTAGATTCGTTCTCTTTAGAATAAACATTCTTTGTCACATCTGTTGATGTTCCTTTATTTACATTTTCAGCTCTTTGAATTGATTTTGATCTGCAATAATAAAGACTCTTAAGTCCTTTTTTCCAAGCTTGAAAATGAATATCGTGAAGTTCTTTCTTATGTATATCAGCTGGAATAAATACATTTATTGATTGTGCTTGAGAAATATGAGGTGTTCTATCTGCACCTAACTCAATAATCCAACGTTGATCTATTTCAAAAGCAGTTTTAAAGGTATCTTTTTCCTCTGCAGTTAGAAAATTTAAATGAGAAACAGATCCTTGATTTGTTGTTATAGATGACCAAACTTCATCTGTATCTTTTTCGTATTTCTTAAGAATTTTTTTAAGATATTTATTTCTTACATTAAAAGATCCTGATAAAGTTTTATGTGTATAGCTATTAGCTGCAATAGGCTCTATTCCCGGAGATGATCCACCACAAATAATAGAAATTGAAGCAGTTGGAGCTATAGCTGTTTTATTTGAAAATCTTTCTTTGATTCCATATTCAGCTGCATCAGGGCATGCGCCTCTTTCTTCAGCGAGAGAAACAGAAGCAGCGTCTACTTTTTCTTGAATATTCGTAAATATTTTTTTGTTCCAAACTTTACTCATTACTGATCCAAACGGAATATTTTTTTGTTGAAAATAAGAATGTAAACCCATGACACCTAGCCCTACACTTCTTTCTCTCATCGCTGAATATTTGGCATTAGCAAACTCATCTGGAGCCCTATTTATAAAATCAGTCATTACATTATCTAAAAATTTCATTACATCTTCAATAAATTGACCGTTATCTTTCCATTGATCATAAGTATCTAAATTCAATGAAGATAGACAACACACAGCTGTTCTCTCTTTGCCATCATTGTCGACACCTGTGGGCAAAGTTATTTCACTACACAGGTTTGAAGTTTTTACTTTTAAACCTGCAAGTTTATGATGTTGAGGAATTTGTCTGTTGACTGTATCAATGTAAACAACATATGGTTCACCTGTTTCAACTCTTGCAGTTAAAAGTCTTATCCATAAATTTCTAGCTGAAATAGTAGATTGAACTGATCCATCGTTAGGACTTCTAAGAGCCCATTGACTATCTGTTTCTACTGCTCTCATAAAATCATCAGAAACAAGAACACCGTGATGTAAATTTAAAGAACGTCTATTAACATCCCCACCAGTTGGTCTTCTCATTTCTATAAACTCTTCAATTTCAGGGTGATCAATTTGCAAATAACATGCAGCAGAACCTCTTCTTAAAGAACCTTGGCTTATAGCTAATGTTAAAGAGTCCATTACTTTAATAAATGGGATTATTCCAGACGTCTTACCAACTTTTCCAATTTTTTCACCAATTGATCTTAGGTTACCCCAATAACTTCCTATACCGCCACCTCTAGCAGCTAACCAAACATTTTCTTCCCACAAGTCTGTAATGCCTTTTAAGCTATCGTTAGCTTCATTTAAAAAACAAGAAATTGGTAAACCTCTTTCTGTGCCACCATTAGACAAGACTGGTGTAGCAGGCATGAACCATAAGTTGCTTATGTAATTGTAAATTCTTTGTGCATGTAAATTATCGTCTGCATACACACTTGCTACTCTTGCGAATAAATCTTGAAAACTCTCGTTTTGTCCCAGGTATCTATCTTTGAGTGTAGCCTTTCCAAAATCAGTTAAATTGGAATCTTTAGATCTATCTATCTTAATTGTAATACCTTTTTCATTTTGAAAAAGTTCGGTTTCACCAGATAAAGAAAATAGATCAGGCTTTTTTGGACCGTTATTTTTTTGGTCATTTTGGTTCTTATGGTTTATAGTGCCGACAGCTTTCTCTATTGCCAATGATACATTTTTATT
>JBJLEC010000015.1:0-23912 GCA_045566115.1 Candidatus Pelagibacter sp.
ACAGGTGCCAATGGAAAAGATCTTGTGCTTAAGGTTCCAGTCGGCACACAAGTGTATGAAGAAGATAATAATACACTCATTTATGATTTCACAAAAAATAAAGAAAAATATTTAGTTGCTTCAGGTGGTAAACGTGGTTTAGGAAACGTTAGATTTAAAAGTTCAACCAATAGAGCTCCAAAAAAAAAGACAAGCGGAAAACTTGGAGAGGAATTTTGGATTTGGTTTCAATTGAAGGTTATAGCAGATATTGGAATTATTGGAAAACCAAATGCGGGAAAATCTAGTTTATTAGCTGCATTGACTAAAGCTAAACCAAAAATAGCAAACTATCCTTTTACAACAATTAATCCTAATTTAGGTGTAACTTATTATGATGGTAAAGAAGTTACTTTAGCTGACATACCTGGACTGGTTGAGGGTGCTCATAAAGGTGTAGGATTAGGAGATAAATTTTTAAGACATATTGAAAGATGTAAAGTTTTACTACATTTAATTGACCTATCAGAATCTGATCTAGTAAATTCATATAAAAACATAAAGTTAGAATTAGCAACTTATGATAAAAAATTAGGAAAAAAAAAGAAATAATTTTTTTTAATAAGTCAGATTTACTAAAAAACGAAGAAATTATAAAAAAACTAAGTGAATTTAAAAAAAAGATTAAATTAAAATATGAAATTATTTCTGTATTTTCAAATAAAGACTTACTTAAAGTTAAAAAACTATTGATAAAAAATGTTAATTGAAAATTCTAATATAATTGTTCTAAAATTAGGCTCCTCTACTGTAGTTGATAGTAAAGGAAAATTTAAAAAAAAATGGGTTACTTCTCTTATCAAGGATATACAAAAATACGGAAAAAATAAAAACTTTGTAATTGTGTCTTCTGGGGCGATTGCTCTTGGTCAAAAATATCTTAAAATAAATAAAAAAAAAATAAAGTTAGACATGAGTCAAGCTATTGCAGCTGTTGGGCAAATTCACTTAGCTAGTGAATTTCAAAAACTATTTGAGAAATACAAGATTAAAACAGGGCAAATATTGATTAGTCCAGACGATACAGAGCGAAGAAGACGAGCTTTAAATGTGAGACGTACTTTTGATAATCTATTTAAACTAAATGCGATACCAATAGTTAATGAGAATGACACTACTGCTACAGCTGAAATTAAATATGGAGACAACGATAGACTAGCAGCAAGAGTGGCTCAAATAATTGGTGCTGATACTTTAATTATTCTTTCAGATGTAGATGGCTTATATGATGCATCTAATCAAAAAAAAATCATCAAAACTGTCAATATAATTGATCAACAAATTAATTCTTTAGTAAATAATAAAAAAAATAATTATGGTTCAGGAGGAATATCGACAAAATTAGATGCAGCTCAAATTTGTATGAATTCTGGATGTAATATGTTACTTGCTAATGGAAATAAAAATAACCCAATAAAAAATATAATTAAGAATAAAATTTTCACTCATTTCGTTCCTAAAATTTCAAGCTTAGATGCAAAAAAGAAATGGATCATCGGATCTTTAAGCTCATCAGGAATAATTTCTATTGATCAGGGAGCTGCGCGCGCACTCAATAATGGGAAAAGTTTACTGGCTGCTGGAGTAACAAAAATTAATGGATCTTTTAAGAAAGGAGAAAATGTTTTAATAATTGATCAAAATGAAAAACATTTAGCTAGAGGTTTAGCATCCTTTAATTCTAGTGAAATTAATAAGATCAAAGGCAAGCAAAGCAAAGAAATAGAAAAAATTTTGGGTTATTCGAGTAAATCTGAAATTATTCATAAAGATGATATGGTAATGTTGTAGATGAGTTATTTAGAAAATATTGGAAAAAAATCAAGAAAAGCTTTTGAAGATTTAAAAAATATAAAACATAGCAAAATTAAAAAAGTTTTAGAAAGCTACAATAAATATTTATTAATAAATAAGCAAAAAATAATAAAGGAAAATAAAAAAGACATTAAAAATGTTAAAAGAAATAATCTAATAGATAGACTTATCTTAAATGAAAAACGTATAGATGGTATTAGACACTCTATAAATGAAATAGCTAATTTTAAAAATCCTATAGGTCGAATTCTGGAGTCTTGGAAAAGGCCAAATAAATTAAATATAAAAAAAGTTTCTACCCCAATTGGTGTAATTGGAGTAATTTATGAAAGTCGACCAAATGTTACTTCTGATGTTGCTGCCTTATGTCTTAAATCTGGAAATTGTTCAATTCTTAGAGGTGGATCGGAAGCAATAAATTCAAATAAAATTCTAGCTAATCTTTTTAGGGAAGCCTTGCAAAATAATAAAGTAAATAAAAATTGTGTTCAGTTTATAGATAATAAAGATAGAAAAATTGTAGATAATTTATTATCAAAAATGAATAATTATATTGACGTTATTGTTCCTAGAGGGGGAAAAAGATTAATTTCTAAAGTTCAAAAATTTTCTAATGTTCACGTAATTGGCCACCTTGAAGGTTTATGTCATATATTCTTAGATAATAGTGCTAACTTGAATATGGCAAAAAAAATTATTATTAATGCAAAAATGAGAAGAACAAGTATTTGTGGAGCTGTCGAAACCCTTTTAATTCAAGAAAATGCACTTAAAACACATGCCAAAGAAATAATAAATGCTCTCATTGAATCTGGGTGTGAAGTAAGAGTCGACAATAAAATTAATAAACTATTTCAAAATAAATTAAAATCAGCTAAAGAGAAAGATTGGTCAACAGAATATTTAGACTCTATAATTTCAATTAAAACGGTTAAACACGTAAATGATGGTGTTGAACATATTTTAAAATATGGAACAATGCATACTGATAGCATTATTACAAACAGTTCAAAAAATGCTAAAATTTTCTTGAATGGAGTTAATAGTTCTATAGCTATGCATAACGTTTCTACTCAATTTGCGGATGGTAGTGAGTTTGGTTTTGGTGGTGAAATTGGCATTTCAACAAATAAATTACCTCCAAGGGGACCTGTGGGAATAAATCAATTAACTTCATATAAATACATAGTTTCAGGAAAAGGTATAATAAGACCATAATTAATGGTTAAACTATTAAAAAAATCAATTGGTTTGTTGGGAGGTAGTTTTGATCCTGTTCATAAAGGGCATTTAGCTATTTCTAAAATTGCGTTAAAAAAATTTAAATTAGATAAAATCTATTGGCTAGTTACCAAAAAAAATCCATTTAAAAACAAAGTTCATTTTTCTTTAGGTCAAAGGATTGATTTAGCCAAAAAAACCAGCAAAAAATTTAGCAAAATTCAGGTTTTATATTTAGATGAGATAATTAAATCGTCTAGATCTATTGATTTAATTAATTATTTTAATGAGAAAAAAGAAATCAATAATATTTATTTTATTATAGGTTCAGATATTTTAATTGAATTACACAAGTGGAAAAGCTGGAAAAAATTGCTTAAATTAACAAAATTAATTGTTTTTTCTCGTAAAGGATATGATAAGAAAGGAATGAATTCTATTGTGGTCAAATATTTAAAAAATAAAAATATAATTTTTGTAAAAAATAAATCAATTGATGTCTCGTCTTCATTAATAAGAAAAAAACTGACAAAAAATCTTGATGAAAATTTCTGATATTAGGTTGTACATAGAAAAAACTTTAGATAATAACAAAGCTCAAAATATAACCTGTATTGATCTCAAAAATAAATCATATATAGCTGATTATATGGTTATCGCCTCCGGTACCTCCTCAAGACACTTACAGTCACTCTCAGAAATTTTAGTCACAGAATTAAAAAAAATTGGGCTAGAGGGCTGTCGTATAGAAGGCAGAGAAAGTAATGATTGGAAGTTAGTTGATGCTCATGATGTGATTGTTCATATATTTCACCCAGAAAAAAGAGAATTTTATGATCTTGAAAAGATGTGGTCAGAGGAAATACCTAAGGAAAAAGCAATGATATGAAAAAAATTATTATTTTATCAACTATATTAATTAATTTTTTTTGTTTTTCAGCTTTTACTAAAAATAATTTATATGAAAAAATAGATCTTTTTGGAGAAGTGCTTGAAAATATAAAGAAAGAATATGTGGAAGATATAGACCAAACGGAAATCATGGACTCTGCAATCAATGGCGTTTTGCAATCTCTTGATCCATACTCAGCATACATGAGCCCAGAATTATTTAAAGAAATGCAAACTGACACTAGTGGACAATTTGGAGGATTAGGTATTGAAATAAGCATGGAAGCTGGCGTTGTAAAAGTTATCTCTCCTATCGATGATACGCCTGCTGCAAAGGCTGGTATAAAACCAGGAGATTACATTGTAAAAATTGAGAATGAGCAAGTTCAAGGAAAATCATTAATGGAAGCTGTTAAGATAATGAGGGGTCCTGTAGGTTCAACTATTAATCTTACTATTAGGAGAAAAAATGTAAAAAAACCCTTAGAATTTACAATCACTAGAAGAATAATTGAAGTTCAATCCGTTAGCTCGGAGATTATAAGCAAAGATAAAAATATTGGATATATAAGATTAAAATCATTTAATGAAAACAGTGATAAGCAATTTTTAAAATCCCTTAAAAAATTTGAACAAAATCCAAAGGTTTCTGGTTATGTACTTGATTTAAGAAATAACCCTGGGGGATTACTTACAAAAGCTATTAATATAACTGACTTTTTTTTAGATGATGGGGAAATAGTATCAACAAAAGGACGTAATGTTTCTGAAACAAGAAAATTTTTTGCTAGAAAAGGTGATGAAATTAAGGGTAAACCAATTATAGTTTTAATAAATAACGGTTCGGCATCTGCTTCTGAAATATTTGCAGGAGCTTTAAAAGATCACAAAAGAGCTATAATTTTGGGTGAAAATTCATATGGTAAAGGATCAGTTCAATCTATAATCCCATTAAAAAATGGTGGTGGCATGAGATTAACTATTTCGAAATATTATTTGCCTTCAGGAAAATCAATATCAGAAGTGGGTGTTACACCTGATATCCTGGTTGAAGAGACTGGAGATGATTTTAAAATTAAATCAGATAAAGACAATCAGTTGAATTACGCTATTAAACTTTTTAACTCATAAATGATAAAACCAAAACTTCCAATGAGAAGTGGGGTAGGCATAATTGTTTTAAATATTAAAAATCAAGTTTTTGTTGGAAAACGGATTGATAATCCAGGTGATAACTGGCAAATGCCTCAGGGTGGAATTGAAAATGGTGAAGATTTTTTTACAGCAATGAGAAGAGAATTATATGAAGAAACTGGTATAAAAACTTTTAAAATTATAAGAGAAATTAAACAATTTTACGAATATGAATTACCTGAAAACTTAATTGGTATTATCTGGAAAGGAAAATTTAGAGGTCAAAAACAAAAATGGTTTATTGTAAAATTTATTGGAAAAGAAAAAGAAATAAATATAAAAACAAAAAATGCAGAATTTATTGAATGGAAGTGGGCTAATGTAGAAATGCTACCGACATTGGTTGTTGATTTTAAAAAAAACTTATACTTGGGCCTTGTTAAAGAAATTAAATCAGTTATTGATTAATTTCTTTTAAAGTACTTACTTTGTGAGATAATAAATATTTTTCTTTATCAGTAAAATTGTCATTTCTTAGCTTATTCTCTGCCACGTTTAATAAATCCTCAATAGAGTCTTTGCTAAAGTTAATTATATCTTCTATTGTTGAAGTTAAAATTAGTAGTTTATTATTTGAAAATTCAACTATTCCTTCTTCAACGTAATATTTTTTTTCCTCAATACCTTTTATTAATATTAAACCTGGCCTTAAGAAAGTTATTAAAGAAATATGATCTTTTAAAATTCCCATTTGGCCTTCATAAGATGGGATAGTTACTTCATTTGCTTCTGATTTAAAAATTGAATTATCTGGTGTTATAATTTCAACTGTGAATTTATCGGACATTATTTGCTGTCTTTAGATAATTTTTCTGCTTTCTCTATTGCTTCTTCAATTCCTCCGACCATATAAAAAGCTGCCTCTGGTAAATGGTCGTATTCACCTTTGCATATTGCATCAAAACCCTTAATTGTGTCATCCAAATCTACTAGTTTGCCTGGTGATCCTGTAAATACTTCTGCAACAAAGAATGGTTGAGATAAAAATCTTTGAATTTTTCTTGCTCTTGCGACGGTTAATTTATCTTCTTCGGAGAGCTCATCCATTCCTAAAATAGCTATTATATCTTGTAGAGATTTATAAGCTTGAAGAATTTTTTGAACATCTCGAGCAACTCTATAATGTTCTTCACCAACTATTCTTGGGTCTAAAATTCTTGATGTTGAGTCTAGAGGATCTACTGCGGGATAAATTCCAATTTCCGCAATTTGTCTAGATAAAACAGTTGTAGCATCTAAGTGCGCAAATGATGTAGCAGGAGCAGGGTCTGTTAAATCGTCTGCTGGAACATATATGGCTTGAACTGAAGTGATAGAGCCTTTGTCTGTGGATGTAATTCTTTCTTGAAGATTTCCCATATCAGTAGCTAATGTTGGTTGATATCCTACTGCTGAGGGTATTCTACCTAAAAGAGCTGAAACTTCTGATCCTGCTTGTGTAAATCTAAATATGTTGTCTACAAAGAAAAGAACGTCTTGCCCTTCTTTATCTCTAAAATATTCTGCCACTGTTAAACCTGTTAAGGCTACTCTAGCTCTTGCACCTGGTGGTTCATTCATTTGTCCATAAACTAACGCAGCTTTTGAGCCTTTTCCATCAGGTTTAATAACTCCTGATTCAATCATTTCATGATAAAGGTCATTACCTTCTCTAGTTCTTTCTCCTACTCCAGCAAATACTGAAAAGCCACCATGAGCTTTTGCAATATTATTAATCAATTCCATAATTGTAACTGTTTTACCAACACCGGCTCCTCCGAAAAGGCCAATCTTTCCTCCTTTTGCATATGGAGCTAATAAATCTACTACTTTAATTCCGGTGACTAATTGCTCTGTTTCTGTTGCTTGGTCTGTAAATTTTGGTGCAGCTCTATGAATAGGCCATTTTTCTTTTGTTTTTACTTCTCCCTTTTCATCAATTGGTTCTCCAATTACATTTATAATTCTTCCAAGAGTTTCTGGTCCTACTGGAACACTTATTGGGTTTCTTGTATTTATAACCTCATCACCTCTTTTTAATCCCTCTGTAGCATCCATTGCAATTGTACGAACACTGTTCTCACCTAAATGTTGGGCTACCTCTAAAATTAGTTTATTTCCAGAATTGCTTACTTCAAGTGCTGTATATATTTCTGGTAATTCATTTTCAAAGCTTACATCTACAACCGCACCAATAATTTGTGTTATTTTTCCGTTTTTACTCATTATAAACTCTCTGCTCCAGATATAATTTCAATTAATTCTTTAGTTATCGAAGCTTGTCTGCTTCTGTTATAATTTATTGTAAGCTTGTCAACCAAATCACCTGCATTTCTTGTGGCGTTATCCATCGCTGTCATTCTTGATCCTTGCTCACTTGCTGCATTTTCTAAGAAAGCCTTAAAAACTTGAGTAGAAATATTTTTGGGTAGCAGATCCTCTAAAATTTCATCTTCATCTGGTTCAAATTCATATGATATTGAATTTTTATTTTCCTCTACTGTTAATTTTTTTTCAGCTGGTATAATCTGTTGGGCTTGAGGTATTTGTGTAATAACATTTTTAAAATTATTATAAAATAAAATACATTTATCAAACTCATTATTATTAAATAAATTTATAATTTCATTACCAATAGTTTCAGCTTCTACAAATGTAATTTTCTTTTTGTCTTTGAAACTAAATTTTTTTATAACATATTTTCCATATTCTCTTTTAATTTGGTCCAAACCTTTTGATCCTACTGTAATTATCTTTAGTTCTTTTCCTTCATTTAATATTTTCTTAAAGTTTGTTTTGGCTAACTTACATATATTTGAGTTAAAACCTCCACATAAACCTCTATCTGCTGTAAGTACTAAACATAGATATGTTTTATCATTTCCATTTCCTACTAATAATTTAGGAGCATTTTGAGGATCATTAATTGAATTAGTAAGGTTAAGAATAATATTCTGCATTTTTTGACTGTAAGGTCTTCCTTTTTCAGCGCTCTCTTGTGCTTTTCTCAATTTTGCGGCTGCAACCATTTTCATAGCTTTTGTAATCTTTTGAGTAGATTTCACACTCTTAATTCTTTTTTTTAAATCGTCTAAACTTGGCATTATTTATTTGCTTTCTTATATTCTTCGATCGCTTGAACTAAAAGTTTTTCTGTATTTTCTTCAAGTTTTCCTGAAGATTGAATTGCATCAATAATTTCGGGTTTTTCTGATTTAATCTTTTCTATAATATCATTTTCAAACTTTTTAATTTTCGTTAATTCCACATCATCAAGAAAACCTTTTACACCAGTAAACACAGATATTACTTGCTCTGAAACTGTCATTGGCGAATATTGATTTTGTTTTAATAATTCAGTTAATTTTGCCCCACGATTTAGAAGCTGCTGTGTTGAAGCATCTAAATCAGATCCAAATTGTGCAAAAGCTGCCATTTCTCTGTATTGAGCCAATTCTAATTTGATTGAACCAGCAACTTTTTTCATGGCCTTAGTTTGAGCTGCAGATCCTACTCTAGATACTGATAGCCCAACGTTAACAGCTGGTCTGATACCTTGGTTAAATAATTCCGTTTCTAAAAATATTTGACCGTCAGTAATTGAAATAACGTTTGTAGGAATGTATGCAGAAACATCACCTGCTTGGGTTTCGATAATAGGTAATGCTGTTAAAGAACCACCTCCGTTAACATCACTTAATTTAGCTGCTCTCTCTAATAATCTGCTATGTAAATAAAAAACATCACCTGGATATGCTTCTCTGCCTGGCGGTCTTCTAAGTAATAATGACATTTGTCTGTAAGCAACAGCTTGCTTGGATAGGTCATCATATATTATTAATGCATGCATACCATTGTCTCTGAAGTACTCTCCTATAGTGCACCCGGTATAAGGAGCTAAAAATTGTAACGGAGCGGAGTCAGAAGCTGTAGCCGCAACAATTGTAGTATATTTTAGTGCCCCAGCCTCTTCCAATGTTTTTGTTATTTGTGCTACTGTGGAACGTTTTTGTCCTATGGCTACATACACACAATATAATTTTTTCTTTTCATCCGAAGATTCGTTAATTTTTTTTTGATTAATAATTGCATCAATCGCAACAGCGGTTTTACCAGTTTGCCTATCACCAATGATTAATTCCCTTTGCCCTCTTCCAACAGGTATCAAAGTATCTATTGATTTAAGACCTGTTTGCATCGGTTCACTAACTGATTGTCTAGGAATGATACCAGGAGCCTTTACTTCTACTCTTTTTCGTTCTTTAGCAGAAAGAGCTCCTTTGCCGTCAATTGGATTTCCTAATCCGTCTACAACTCTACCTAAAAGTTCTTTTCCTACTGGAACATCAACGATAGCGTTTGTTCTTTTTATAGTATCACCTTCTTTAATTTTTCTATCATCACCAAAAATTACAACACCTACGTTATCACTTTCTAAATTTAAGGCCATACCTTTTGAACCATCTTCAAATTCAACCATTTCTCCTGCTTGAACATTATCAAGTCCATAGATACGCGCAATACCGTCACCAACTGATAAAACTTTTCCTATTTCAGAAACTTCAGCTTTTTCACCAAAATTTTTAATTTGATCTTTTAGTAATTTTGTTACTTCTGATGGATTAATTGACATTCTAGTTTTCTAACATTCTTTGTTCATACTTTTTTAATTTATTTTTAATAGAAGTATCAATCATAAAACTGCCTAATTGTAATTTAAGTCCTCCAATTAAACTTTGGTCAACTTTGTAATCAAATTTAATTGTTGAACCCATGGATGACGATAATTCTTTACTAATATCTTCTAATTCATTTGATGACAGTTCTTTAGATGAAATTAATGAAGCTTTAATTTCACCTCTATTTTTTGAACATAATTTTAAAAAAGCGTCAGTAATTTTTTTTACAAAAAACATTCTTCTTTTTTTAATTAATAATAAAAAAAAGTTCTTTAAATTTTTCGTGAAGTCTAATTTTTCAGATAATATGTTAAGTACTTTACTTTGGGTTTCGATAACATGAGTCGGATTTTGAATAAAATTTTTAATTTCAGGATTGCTTTCAAAAAGAGATTGGAAGTTTTTTACATCTGCCTCAATTTTTTCTAAATCACTGGACTCTTTGCTGACCTCATAAAGCGCGCGCGCATACCTTTCTGAAGTTTCTGTTGAGAAAGATTTGTTTGTGCTCATTTTTATTTAGTTTGAATATTAGTGAAATTATGAGCGTTTCGTATCACATGAGAATATGTTGATCAAGTTACCAAATGATTAATTAACTAAAATTTACAGGATCGACATCAACCGTAAGTTTAATTTTAGATGATATTTTAAGGGAATTTAGAAGATTTGTTATTTTTTTTTGAATCATAACTCCACTTTTAAACCTTAAAAGTAGTCTAGTTCTGAATTTTTTTTTAATTTTTAATAAAGGAGAGTCCACAGGTCCAAGAACCTCAATATTGTTAATTTTTTTTAATTGTATTTTAATTTCTTTTGCCCCTTTAATGCTTAAATCATGCTGATTGGAGGAAATTATTATTGCTATCAATCTTACAAATGGTGGCAACTTATTTTTTTTTCTAGTGAGTAATTCTTTTTTCAATAATTGCTCTGATTTATTTTTTATTAACTCATTTAACGTTGAATCTTCAGGCGTCAAAGTTTGATAGATTATTAAGGACTCTGAACTAAATCTACCCGCTCTTCCACTAAGTTGATGGTATAATTGAATATTTTTTTCAGTAGTTCTTAAATCATATCCCCTTCCTGAAAAATCTGCATCAATTACTACGACACAATTTAGTTTTGGAAAATTAAAACCTTTAGATATCATTTGAGTACCAATTAAAATATCTACTTCATTGTTATTAATTTTGTTAAATAATTCAGCTGTTTGTTGTTTTTTTTTCATATAATCACTAGAAAATATTTCCACTTTATTTTTAGGAAAAATATTTTGCACCTCATCAAATATTTTTTCTACGCCAGGTCCATACATTATAAATTTACAATCACCTTCTTCTTTACATTTATTATTTATTTTTTTTTCCAGAGAACAGTGGTGACAAATAGCTTTATTTTTTTTTTTATGAAAAGTTAAATACATAGAACAATTTGAACAAACCTGTTTAAATCCACATTTTTGGCAGATTAAATATGGTGCAAATCCTCTTCTATTAATAAAGAATAACACTTGTTCTTTTTTTTTTAAAAAAGTATTTACATGCAAAATAGTTTCATCAGAAATAAACTTATCCTTAACCTTGTTAATGTTTAAATTTATTATTTTTGTTTTAGGCAATGGGTAGTTGTTAAATCTTTTTACTATCTTTACACATCTAAATTTTTTATTTTGAATATTATTATAAGTTTCTATTGAAGGGATGGAAGTAACTAAATGAATTGGGATTTTTTCAAAAGATGCTCTTGAGATAGCCATATCTCTAGCATTGTAAATCACCCCTTCAACTTGCTTGTAGGAGGCATCGTGCTCCTCATCTACAATGATAAGACCTAACTTTTTAAACGGTAAAAGTAATGCTGATCGAGCACCCACTATTAGTCTTATTTTATTTTCAATTATTCCTTTCCAAATAATCCTTTTATTTTTTGGTGTTATTTTTGAATGCCATATTGCGGGCTCAAAACCAAAGAAATCTTCAAACCTAGATTTGAATTCATTTGTTAAAAAAATTTCTGGCAATAAAACTAGGGCTTGTTTATTTTTATCAATAATTTTTTTTATTCTTTCAAAATAAACAAGTGTTTTACCCGAACCTGTTGTTCCTTGAAGGACTGATACATCAAATTTATTATTTACTAGATTTAGATATTCAAGAGCCTTTTTTTGTTCATTATTAAGTTTATATTTTTTTGTATTTTTTTTATATTTATTTAAGCTTGAATCAATTTTTTTTATATAATTATCTTTGTTTCCAATGGCCATCTTTAATGTTAATCCTGGTGAAACCATATTATAAGTTGAAAACCAATCAATAAAATCAACCAAACTTTTATTTATTGAATATTTTTCAATTTTTTTATTTATATTTTTAATTTTTATATTTTTTAATTCTTTGTTCTCATATTTCCAAACAACGCCTATTTCTTTCTTTTTTCCAAAAGGAACTTCTACTAGGTCGCCTATTTTAAGTAAAAGATTATTGGTATTATACGTGAACGAAAAATTAAATATTTTTGGCAACAAAACTTGTGCTCTCATTAATTAATATTAGATGAATTTTTTTTATTTAAAAATGAATTGGTCGCTTATCAACAGCTAATGCTGCTTCTTTAATGGCCTCTGTATGTGTGGGGTGAGCATGACAGGTTCTGGCTATATCCTCTGCACTAGCCCCAAATTCCATAGCTAATGCCATCTCAGCTATCATATCACCGCAATGTGGTCCAATAATATGAACTCCTAGAACTTTGTCTGTTTTGCTATCTGCTAATATTTTTACAAATCCATCTGTCTCGTTGTTAACTTTTGCTCTTGAGTTTGCTAAAAACGGAAATTTACCAACTTTATAGGATTGGTTTTCACTTTTTAATTGTTCCTCAGTTTTTCCAACTGTGGCTACTTCTGGAGATGTGTAGACAACTCCAGGAATTACATCATAATTTACGTGTCCCGATTGACCGGCTAAAATTTCTGCTACAGCTATTCCTTCATCTTCTGCTTTGTGAGCCAGCATTGGACCTTTTATAACATCTCCAATAGCATAAATATTTTCTATAGAAGTTTGAAGTTTATTGTTTATTTCAATTCTACCTTTGTTATCTAATTTAACACCAATTTTTGATAAATTTAATCCTTCCGTGTAAGGTTTTCTGCCCACAGCAACTAAAACTTTATCTACTTCAATTTTTTCTTCTTTTGAATTTTTTATGTCCGTGTAGCTAATGGTTACAAAGTCTCCTTTACTGTTTACAGTATTAACTTTTGATCCCATTTTAAATTTTATGCCTTGTTTGGTTAATATTTTTTGAAATTCATTTGAAACTTCTCTATCCATTCCAGGTGTTATAAAATCTAAATATTCTATAACTGTTACATCTGAACCTAATCTTGACCATACTGAACCCATCTCCAGCCCTATATATCCACCACCTATTACAGCTAATTTTTTTGGTACTTTGTCAAAAGATAAAGCTCCTGTTGAAGAAACAATATTTTTTTCATCTATTTCTATGCCTGGCAATGAAGCAACTTCTGATCCGGTCGCAATAACAATATTCTTTGCCTTGATGTTAGACCTGCTATTATTGCTACCATAAACAACTACATCATTTTTTGAAAAAACAACTCCTTTTCCTTTTATATATGTGACTTTGTTTTTTTTAAATAAAAATTCAACACCTTTTGTTAGCACTTGAATTGATTTATTTTTATTTGACATCATTTTTTCTATATTTAATTTAATTCCAGCAATTTCTATTCCTTGTTGGTTAAAATCTTTTTTTGCTTTGTGATAATTTTCAGATAAATTCAATAAGCTTTTTGAAGGTATGCAGCCAACATTAAGACATGTCCCTCCTAGCGCGCCTCTAGATTCAACGCAAGCTGTTTTTAAGCCTAATTGAGCAGCTCTGATTGCGCATACATATCCGCCTGGTCCGCCGCCAATTACAACTAAATCAAAATTATCTTCCATGATTAAATATTAAGAAAAAGTCTCTGTGGTTGTTCTAATGACTCTTTTACAATTTTTAAAAAAGAAACTGCTTCCTTTCCGTCAATTATTCGATGATCATAAGATAAAGCTAAATACATTACTGGTCGTATTTCAACTTTTCCATCTACAACAATTGGTCTTTGTATAATATTGTGCATACCTAAAACTGCGGATTGAGGAGGATTTAATATTGGTGTTGATAACATTGATCCATAAATTCCTCCATTGGTAATTGTAAAGGTTCCTCCTTGCAGATCTTCAATTGTAATTTTACCATCTTTTGCTTTTTGTCCGAGTTTTCCTATATTTTTTTCTATGTCAGCAAATGACATTTCATCTGTTTCTCTTAATACAGGAACAACTAACCCTCTATCAGTTCCAACAGCAATACTTATATTGTAATAATTTTTATAAACAATTTCTTCACCTTGGATTTCTGCGTTGATTGCAGGGTAATTTTTTAAACCTATAACACAAGCTTTAACAAAAAATGACATGAAGCCAAGTTTCACTCCATAGCTATTTTGAAACTCTTCTTTATATTTATTTCTCATTGACATAACCTCACTCATATCAACTTCATTAAAGGTTGTTAGCATTGCTGCATTTTCTTGTGCTTCTTTTAATCTTTTTGCAATAGTCAGCCTGAGCCTAGTCATCTTAACTCTTTCTTCAGGACCATGTTTGATTTTTCTCTCAGCAGGAGCTGGCTTAGAGCCCATCAAACTCATAATATCTTCTTTTAAAACTACTCCATTTTTTCCAGTTCCTTGAACTCGACTTAAATCAACTTTAGTTTCTTCAGCCATTTTTCTTGCCGCTGGTGAAATTTGTTTTACTTCTTTTTTGGTTATTTTTTCTTCATGAACTTGGTCAAGTATTAAAGGCGTTTCGTTCTCTAACTTTACTTTATTATTTTTAACATTTTTTGATTTTTTTTGTTTTAAAATTTTTTCTTCTTCAAAAATTTTTAATTCTTTTATTTTATTTTCTTTTTCAGGAGGTGTATAATTATTTACCTCTTTAATATTATGATCTGTTGTTGTTGAACCATTTATAGTTCCTAACAAAGATCCAACATTTACTGTCTCTCCTTCATTCACAGCAATAGTTCCAAGCACACCACTAGTAGGAGAGGGAACTTCTACATTTACTTTGTCCGTTTCTAGCTCCACAAGTGGTTCATCAACTGTGACTTCTTCTCCTTGAGATTTAAGCCATTTTGATACTGTAGCTTCTGTAACCGATTCGCCTAATGTAGGTACTGTAATTTTTTCTGCCATTTAATCTTTCAGTATCTTTTCCAATATTTCTTTTTGTTGTGCAAGATGTTTATTAAGATTTCCAGTCGCAGTGGAAGAGGATGCTTTTCTACCCACATATTTAACAAATATATCAGCAAAATTAATCATTTCTAATGTTCTATCTATATAATTTCTCACAGTATTCCACGCCCCCATGTTTTTAGGCTCTTCTTGACACCAAATAAATTCAGCTTTTTTATATCTCTTTAATATATTTGCTAAAGTTTTTACTGGGAACGGATAGAGTTGTTCTATTCTTATAAATGTAACTTTATCGTTTTTGTATTTTTCTCTTGCTTCTACAAGATCGTAATAAATTTTACCTGAGCACATTACTACTTTTTTAATTTTGTTATCTTTTTTTTTTAGTTCAAGTAAGTTTTTAATTTTTGCAAAAGAGTCATCTTCCAACACTCTATGAAAAGTACTTTTGAGAGAAAATTCAGAAATATTAGAAACACATTTTTTATATCTTAGAAGAGATTTCGGTGTCATAATAATTAATGGTTTTCTAAATTCTCTTCGCATTTGACGCCTTAAAACATGAAAATAATTTGATGGTGTAGTGCAGTTGACAACCTGAATATTTTCACCAGCACATAATTGTAAGAATCTCTCTAGTCTTGCTGAAGAGTGTTCCGGACCTTGCCCTTCGTAACCATGTGGGAGCAACATGACTAAGCCGCTAGCTCTGCCCCACTTTGACTCTCCAGAAGATATAAATTGGTCAATAATAATTTGTGCGCCATTTGCAAAATCTCCAAACTGTGCCTCCCATAAAACCAATGTTTCTGGCTCAGAAATAGAATACCCAAACTCAAAACCTAAAACTGCAAATTCAGATAATAAACTGTCTATGATCTCCAAATTTCTTTGTTCTTTTGAAATATTATTCAGTGGAATATATCTATCGTGATTGTTCTGATTTCTCAGAACAGCATGTCTTTGGCTAAATGTTCCTCGACCAGAGTCTTGGCCTGATAACCTCACAGAAAATCCCTCAGTAAGTAAACTTCCAAATGCTAAACTTTCAGCTGTAGTCCAATCTATATTTTTGCCTTCTTCTATAGCTTTAAGCCTCAGATCAAATACTTTTTTTAGTGTTTTATGAATGGTAAAATTTTCAGGAATTTTTGATATTCTTTTACCTATATCTGTTAAAAGTTTTCTATCTACTCCACTGGCTCCCTTTTTATCTTTTCCTAACCCTGGTTTAAATCTGGACCAAGCTCCATCAAACCATTTTAACTCTGATTTATAATTTTTTGAAGATGTAAATTCCTTTTCTAAAAAATTTTTAAAATTTATCTTTTCTTTTTGTAAATCGGCCTCTGTTGTTAATCCTTCTTGGCTTAATTTTTTTCCATAAAGAGAAAGTGTTGAAGGATGAGACTTGATCTTTTTATACATTATTGGTTGTGTAAATGATGGTTCGTCGCCTTCATTGTGGCCGAACCTTCTGTAACAAACTATATCGATAACTACATCTCTATTAAATTTTTGCCTATATTCTGTAGCAATTTTTGCACAATGAACCACAGCCTCAGGATCATCACCATTTACGTGAAATATGGGTGCTTGCGCAATTTTTGCTACATCAGATGGGTATGGAGATGATCTTGCAAATCTTGGTGCAGTTGTGAATCCTATTTGATTATTAACAATTATATGTATTGTCCCTCCAATATTATGTCCAGGTAAACCTGACATGGCAAAACATTCCGCAACTATACCTTGACCAGCAAAAGCTGCATCTCCATGCATTAAAACTGGAATAACTTTTTTTCTGCTTTTATCTTTATGAAAAAATTGTTTAGCTCGAACTTGGCCAAGTACAACTGGATTTACTGCCTCTAAATGTGAAGGATTATCTGTAAGACTTATATGAACAGAATTTCCATCAAATACTCTATTAGACGAAGCTCCTAAGTGGTATTTAACATCTCCCTCAAAACTTTTATTAGTGCTCACTGTTTTTCCAAAAAATTCACTAAAAATTGCTTTAAACGGTTTACCCATAACATTTGCTAAAACATTCAGTCTGCCTCTATGAGGCATGCCTATTTTTATTTCTTTTGCCCCTAAATTTCCTCCTTTTTTAATTATTTGTTCCAACGCAGGTATCAATGACTCTCCACCATCTAACCCAAATCTTTTAGTTCCAACAAATTTTACATGTAGATATTTTTCAAAACCTTCTGCTTGAATAATTTTGTTCAAAATTGCTTTTTTTCCATTTTCTGTAAATGAAATATTTTTTTCTGGTCCTTCTATTCTATCTCTGATCCAACTTTTTTCTTCTGGATCTCCCATATGCATAAATTCATAACCAATATTTGCAGAATAAGTTTTCTTAAGAATTTCTAAAATTTGATTTAAATCTGCATATTGTAAGCCTAGGACTCCATCTAAAAATATTTTTCTATCATAGTCTTTTTTTTCAAAACCATAAGTTTCTGGTTTTAATTCTTGATGTTCTTCTTTTTTTTGGATTGCAAGAGGGTCTCTAAGTTAGCTATTAAGTGACCTCTTATTCTATAAGCTCTTATTAACATTATTGCTCTCACAGAATCTTTTGAAGCTTGTTTAATGCTATTTAAATTTATATCAGTAGTTTTAGAGTCCTCTACATTATTAATTTTTTCCAGAATTTTTAATTTTCTTAATTTTTTTTCTGGTGACCAGCTAGGTCCTTTAATATCTTCATAAATTAATTTTTCATCATCACTTAAGCCATCAAAAAATTTTCTCCAACTATCTGGTAAAGAACTAGGATTAGAAATATAATCAGCATAAAATTCGTTAATAAATTCAGAATTTACACCAGTTAAAAAAGAAGTTTTTTTGTATGTAATATTGTTATCAGATGAAGACATTAAAATTTATTTTAACATAAATTATTAAAAATCAACCATTAAGTTTTTCAAATAAAGTCTTTCCTATATCAGCGGGTGATTTTGATATAGTAATTCCCGCCGATTTCATTGCCTCAATCTTGTCCTCTGCTCCACCTTTTCCGCCAGAAATTATAGCACCAGCATGTCCCATTCTTCTTCCTGGGGGGGCTGTTAAACCTGCAATAAATCCCACCATAGGCTTTTTAATTTTTTCTCTTTTCAGAAATTCAGCTGCTTCCTCTTCTGCAGACCCTCCTATCTCACCAATCATTACAATCGATTTTGTTTCATCATCTCTCAAAAAAAGTTCTAAACAATCTATAAAATTTGTGCCATTTATTGGATCTCCCCCTATTCCAATGCATGTGGATTGTCCCATGCCATTAGCTGTAGTTTGGGCTACTGCTTCATAAGTTAATGTGCCAGATCTTGAAACTATTCCAACTGTTCCCTTTTTATGAATGTTGCCTGGCATAATTCCAATCTTACATTCATCGGGGGTTATAATGCCTGGGCAGTTAGGTCCGATTAATCTTGATCTACTATTAATTAATTTTTTTTTTACTTGAAGCATATCTACGACTGGTATGCCTTCTGTAATGCAAACTATTAATTCAATATTTGCTTCTATAGCTTCTATTATCGCCGCCCCAGCAAATTTAGGTGGAACATATATCATAGTTGCGTTGGCAAAAGTTTTCTCTTTTGCTTCTAGTACCGTATTAAATACTGGAAGATTTAAATGTTTTTGCCCTCCCTTCTTAGGAGTAACTCCTCCCACCAAATTTGTTCCATATTTAATTGCTTGTTCCGAATGAAATGTGCCATGAGTGCCTGTAAAGCCCTGGCATATTACTTTAGTTTTTTTATTTACTAGCACTGACATTTGTTATATCGCCTCAACAATTTTTTTTGCAGCATCATTTAAATCTGAAGCAGACAGTATTTTTAAATTAGATTTATCTAATATCTCTTTTCCTTCTTTATAATTTGTGCCAGCTAATCTTACTACTAACGGAACAGATAAATTAATTTCTTTAGCTGCATCAACCACACCTTGAGCGAGAACATCGCATCTCATTATACCACCGAAAATATTTATTAAAATTCCCTTTACGTTTTGATCTGATAAAATTAGTTTAAATGCTGCAGCTACTTTTTCTTTTGAGGCACCACCGCCCACATCAAGAAAATTTGCAGGTTCCTTTCCGTGTAGCTTAATAATATCCATAGTAGCCATTGCTAATCCTGCTCCGTTAACCATGCAGCCAATGGATCCGTTTAATTTTATGTAGGCTAGTTCATGTTTGCTGGCCTCAATTTCTGTTGGGTCTTCTTCACTTAAATCTCTTAGCTTGAGTATTTCAGGTCTTCTAAAAATAGCATTATCATCAAAATTCATCTTCGCGTCTAAACAAATTAATTGATTATCTTTATTTATAATTAAAGGATTGATTTCTATTAAGCTTGCATCTTTTTCTAATATTATTTTATAGAGAGATCTAATTAAATTTGATGCAGTTTTTTTCTGAACTTTATTAAAATTAAATACTGATATTATATTTTCAATTTCTTCTTTGCTTGGACCATTGTCTTTAAGTTCAATTTTATTAGTAATAATTTTTTCTGGTGTTTCTGCTGCAACTTTTTCTATATCCATTCCTCCTTCAGTGCTACTTATAAAAGCTATTTTTGATGACTCCCGATCAACTAAACATGATAGATAAAATTCTTTTAAAATCTCTGATGCTTCTTCAATATAAAGCCTCTTGACCTCTTTGCCCGCCGGATCTGTTTGATGAGTAATCAATATTTTTCCCATCATTTTTTTTGCTTCTTCCTCTAAGTCATTTATACTTTTAACAAGTATTACTCCTCCGGCTTTACCTCTTCCACCAGCGTGAATTTGTGCTTTTAAAACAAATTCTTTACTTTTAAATTTTGCGACTTTTTTTTAATTTCATCAATTGATAAAATAACAACACCAATAGGAACTGGGGCTCCAAACTCTTTTAAAATTTCTTTAGCTTGATGCTCGTGTATATTCATAGGAATTTTAATTATATATATTTATTTAGAATTTAATGCATTATATAATTTAACTATAAAACAAAATAAAATTTATAATTTCAGATATTATGAAAATTTTTTTGTTATTATACTATTCTTTGTCTATTTTTTAATTGGTAGTCAAATTTTTGCAGATTACGGCTTCTATATAGATGAAAAATACTACAAAAAGTACGATATTCCCTCTAATTTTAAAAAATTTAAAGAATTAAAAATAGATAATACAATAATTTTTGATGTATATAAAAGATTGGATTAATGAAAATTTTTTTTTATAAAACTTTGCTAGTAGCTGTTGTTTTTTTGTAGCATTTAAATTAACAATTGGGTCTTTAATAAATGAAATTGAAAATAAAATGTACAGTCTTAAATCTAAGGAGAATATAGAAAGACTTAAAATAAACTTAAGAGAACAAATAAATATAGCTATTAAAAAAGATGAGTTTATAAAACAAAAAGATGCTGAATTAATAAACTCTTTTATAGAAAAAGTTAAAAAAGATTTAAACAATCAAAATAAATAATTCTAAGTGCAGAAATATATTTTTTTATTACCGCTTTATAATGATTGGGAGTCTCTCACTCTCTTACTTACCAAAATTAATGAAGAAATTAAAAGTAAAAATAAAATTGCTGATATTTTAGTTATAAATGATTGCTCAACAGTTCTAACACCTACTTTTTTTTCATTAAGCAATATAAATAAAATTAATATTCTTAATCTCAAATCTAACTTGGGAAGTCAAAAAGCAATTTCTGTTGGTTTAAAATATTTAAAAAAAAAAGATGATGAAATGATAATAACTATTTTAGATTCAGATGGTGAAGATGATGTTTCAAAAATACCTCATATGCTATCCGAAGCTGAAAAAAACCCCAAAAAAGTTATTGTCTCAACACGTACTAAGAGACAGGAAAATTTTATATTTAAAATGCTATATTTTTCACATAAAATTTTAACTTTTATTTTTACTTTAAAATGGATTTCTTTTGGTAATTTTTCTTCATTTCATTCAAATCAATTACATAAAATTTTATCAAATAATAGTTCTTGGTTAGCATTTTCAAGTGCAGTAGTAAAAAATTGTGATATAAAAAAAATTCAAGCTGAAAGAAAAAAAAGACTTATTGGTTCTTCAAAACTTTCTTTCTTAAATCTAGTTTTTCATTCATTAAGAGTAAGCTCGGTTTTTTTTTTAAGAAGTCTATTGTTTTCTTCATTATACATAATTATTTTATCTTCTTTGTACATAAAGGGATTTAATTGGTCGTTACCATTTATACTATTTATAATTTTTTTTAATATTTTTTTATTCTTAACAATATCTATTAATAATCAAAAAGTATTTATGCGTTCACTTGATTATATAAAAAAAAATTGAACTATCATTTTTTTATTTATTTTTGTAAAATTTTTCTAAATTATTCACAATGAACATAATATATTTTTTTGATATTAGCTTATGATTAGGTAAACACAATATTTTATTCTCATAATTTTTCAATTCATTACTTTTTTTACTCTTAAAAATTTTTTGACAGTCAACATATTGTACTGTTTTTGTCTCAATACCTTTTGTAAAAAGATAATTTACTAATGCCTTTTTTCTTTCAACAATAATAGGATAATCATTATAGTTTTGAAAATTTGGATCCTCATATTTAAGTAATTCTATTCCATTAATTTTTTTTTTATTCAAAATTTTATGATAAAAAATATTATTCAATTTTTTTTTTATATGATTGTTATTAAAATTTATATTATCGCTCAATTGATAATAAATCATTTTTTTGGAAAAAGAATTTATTTTTGAATAATAATAATCAGGTAAACTTGTTTTTTTAAATTTTATACTTGGATATATAATGCCTAGGATAAAACGATTTTGAGATATATTTGCTTTTTTTAAGATATTAAAAAAAAATATATTATAGATGAAATTATTTGATAATATTTTTAAAATCAAAAAGATTAAACATTGTTTAAAATACTTTATAATAGGAAAATTTTTATATTTACTTATTTTTACATTTGCATAAAGGGCAAACTTTTTATCATTTGTGGCAACAGACCCTCCATACATGCCGCTTATATTTTTCATAATATTAAAGCTATTTAAAATGTAATCACCAAAACTACCTGCATATATTTTCTTTTTTTTTATTTTTTTAAAATTACCAAAATAAATTGCATTATCTTCTATCAAAGGGATTTTTCTTTTGTTGCATATACTTTTTATTTTAATAGAGCTGTCATAAGTATTAAAAATATTTGTTACTAAAACAGCCAAAGTTTTTTTGTTTATTTTTTTTTTTAAATCATTTTTATCAATGAATAAATTATTATTTAATTTTGCATATTTAACTTTTAAGTTTGTATTTTGGCAGATATTGATCATCTCAGCCAAATTGTATGAATTTACAATTATTTCATTTTTTTTTGGATTTTTCTCCTTTAAATAATTTAAAACTAATTTAAAACCAACTCTTAACTGACTTGTTAAAATTATTTCATTTTTATTTGAATAAAATTTTAAATACTTATTTATCTTGTTAGTAATTTTTTTATGACTAGAAAAAAGTGAAAAGAAAAAATATTTTATAGTTAAATAAATGTTTATTCTAAAGAATCTCATCTAGATAAATGCTTGCCTATTCTTCTTGCATTTGCAGCTATTATACCAAACGGGTATTTATTAGTTTTGAAATCGAAAATTGACCCATCTATAATGTATATATTTTTTGATGATATTAGTTGGCAATTATTATTAACTGCTAATTTACCATTATTTTTGAAAGGGATTGTGCCAAAATAATGGTAGTCGGCTCCATTTCCAGGAAAATATGTTCTATATATTGGAAGTATTAATCCTTTATTAAATAAGAATTTAAATATTTTCTTATTTTTGCTTCTCAAAATAGACTTTAAATTTTTTTCTTTGCTGTAAATCCTAAATTTTCCATTTTTTTTATTTAAATACAAATTACTGTAACTAGAGTCTAAAAGAATATTAGAAAAAATTAGTCTTTTTCTCATCAAATTTATTAAAAATTTCAATGGCCTAATTAAAGGAAACGCTTCAATAATTGAGTCTGTAATTAGCTTATTACCAGGTCTTAGGTCAGCTGAAAAATAATCTTTTTTTGATTTATTAATAATTTGCAATAAAGCCGGTGTAAAATTTAAATTATATTTAAAAATTTTTTTTGAAAAAAAGACACTTAACAAACGAGGATGATGTTTAATACTTACTTCATTTTTAATATTTAAAAAGTCCATTAAAATTTTTGTTGTTACTATTGTTCCTGTTGCAAAAATTAATTTTCTTACTAAAAATTTTTTTTCTTTATTATTATTTTTACAAGTCAACTCAATTAAATTTTTTTTCTTTTAATTTTTTGCAAATAATAATTATGGAATATTATATTATTCTTTTTATTGATTTTTTTATAAACATTCTCAGCTGTGAGCTTTTGATACTTTTCTTTGATGTTATTTAAATCACCATTAAAATTTTTAGTTGATGTAAAGGCAAGTATTGGTTTTCTGCACTCTAATTGATTATTTTTTTCACTTTCTAGATTTGATAATTCTTTAGGTATAAAGAAATCATTATCAAATACCTTTTTATTATTGATGCTAATACTTCCTAACAGATTATATTTTTTTACAAATTCTAGGAAAAAATTTCTTATTGAGACAAAATTTTTTTTTTTAGATTTTTTTGATCATTATTTATATAATTATCAATTTGTAATCCCCAATAATTTGATAACCCTCCAAAACTTAAAGATCCTATTGCTTTGCAGTTAAATTGTGTT
>JBJLEC010000016.1:0-23719 GCA_045566115.1 Candidatus Pelagibacter sp.
AACAGCCTTCAACATTTTTTAAATCTGCAAGCTGATCCGTGTTATCTGGTGTTGCTCCAAAATAAAAAGCATAATTACTATGCATTCTATTTTTTGCTGCTTTTAATTTTTTGTCAAACTCAGTTAAATTGGCAGTAGGAGGATTGGTATTAGGCATCTCAAACAAAGAAGTTACACCTCCAAGTACAGCAGCTCTACTTCCACTCTCTAAGTCTTCAGCATCTGTAGATCCAGGTTCTCTGAAATGAACTTGAGTATCAATAATGCCTGGTAAAACAACTTTATCAGTAGCATCATAAACTTTAGAGCTATTAAGTTCTATTTTACCGATCTTTTTTATTTTTTCCATTAAATAAACCAATGTCAGTTTTTGTAAGCTTGCCATCAATGTAGCATGAACCATTTTTTATGATGAGACCAAAATTATCAGACATGATTTAAAAAAGTATTATACAATATATCTTGTATTTATGAAAAAAAATCAAATTATTTTATTAGAAGATCGTGGATTAATTTCAATTACTGGAGATGATGCTAGAAATTTTCTTCAAAACATAATTACTAACGATATTGAACGAGTAAATAATTCTTGTTCTGTTTTTTCTGCATTATTTACTCCTCAAGGTAAATACCTGTTTGAGTTTTTTTTAATTCAATCAAAAGATGGCTTTTTATTAGATTGTGATGGCAAAGCTACAAATGAAATCATAAATTATCTTACAAAGTATAAATTAAGATCAAAAATTAAAATTAAAGATAAATCCTCTGAATACATCGTAGGGATAGTAAGTGAAGAAAAATTTAATGAAATACAAAAAAGTGAAAATAAACAAACTGATAATATAGAATATCGAAACAGTCCTATTTTTATTGACTCAAGGAACAAAAAATTAGGCGCAAGAATATTATCAACTCTCGAAAAATTACATCTAACAATAAAAAAATTAGAATTAAAAATTGTTAAAACGGAAATTTATTATAAAGAAGCACACACTTTAGGAGTGCCAATAAAAGGTGTTGAAAATTTAAAAGAGCAATTATTTGGTTTAGAAGCTAACTTTGAAGAGTTACGTGCAATAGATTTTAAAAAAGGGTGTTATATAGGTCAAGAAAATACAGCAAGAATGAAACTTAAAAAAAAATTAAGACGAAAGTTAATGTCAATAAAATGTAATTCTATTTTAAAAATTGGTGATGAAATAAAATACAATAGCTTTGTAATTGGAAAGATTTTAATTGGAGAACCCTTTCCATTTGGTTTAATAAAATTATTTGATCCTGATTATTCAGTTTTCAAAGATAAAAAGTTAAAAATAAATAATCTTGATGTAGAATTAATAAACAATTTATAATATAAGATTATTGTACTGCAAATATGAATAACTTAGTCCCAAACATAACGTCAATATATCTACCGCAGGAGATATTAATAAATTTAACTCTATCTTTTATTTTAGGTGTGGTTGTTAGTTTGATTTATAAAAGAACACATAAAGGCTTGAGCTACTCCCAATCATTTATGATTACAAACATATTCGTTTCAGTCATTGTGTGTATGGTTATTATGATAATTGGGAATAATTTAGCGAGAGCTTTTGCTTTAGTTGGGGCCTTATCAATTATTAGATTTAGAACAGTTGTTAAAGATACTAAAGATACTGCATATATATTTTGGGCACTTGCAGTAGGCATGGCATCAGGCACGGGAAGTTATTTTTTAGCTTTAGCAGGAACTGCAATGATTAGCTTGATAGCTTTAATATTGCATCAGACAAATTTTGGATCATTTATAAAAAGTGAGTTTATTTTACAATTTGTTTTAGGAAAAGAAAATAAAGAAACATCAGAAAAATATAATAGTTTAATAAAAAAATTTACGAATTCTTTTACCTTATTAAGCTCCGAAAATTCTTCGGATGGAAAAAGCATTAAAATGAACTTTGACTTAGTTCTAAAGGAGGACAAAAGTCAAACTGAATTAATACATGGACTTTCAAAAATTCAAGGTTTGTCGGAAATTGTTATAATTGCCGCCAAGAGTGATGTTGATTATTAATATTTTAAATGCCCGAAAAAATTTATAAGTATTTTTTCTTCTTTTTTCTTTCAATAATTACATTAATAATTTTATTGGTCACTTTTAATTCAGATTTAAGAAGAACAGCTTTAAACTATATGGTTAATGGATATAAAGTTTATATGATTGTTTCTTTGCAAGAGGAGCTTAAAAAAAACAAACCAAATTATTATAATATAAATAAAAAATTAAATAACTACATTTCAATATCTAATAAGATTGCTTATGGCAAAAGTAAAATTTTGATTGGAATTTATGATGCAGCTAATTTAGTTCAGTCGAGAATAATTAATTTAGAAGATCATGGGTATTTAGAGGAATTTAATAAAAACCTTACTAAAGCTGATCCATTATTATATTCTGCAAAAGTCTGGTATGCAAAATCTTTACTCGCTAATAATCATGTCAATAGAGCAATAGAACAAATTGATGAAGCAATTAAAATTTCTCCGGTCGAAGATGAGCCTTATAGATTAGGAGCTATGATTGCATTAAAGTCTAAAGATAAAGAATTATTAAAAAAATTTTGCAAAAATTATAAGATTTCAAAATTTGGAGGTAAGGAAAAAAGATATAAAAACTCTTTGTTTACTGGATTGAATTTAAACAAATTTGGAATTAAATTTTATAATAAAAAAAATAAGCGGTTAAATAATGAAATTTATACGCATAACGGAATAAACTTAGGGAAATTTGATGATTATGAAATAGTTCCAACTGGGCCAATAGATTTAGAAAATTTAAATCTTTATTTTTCTTTTAACGCTGGAACTTCTCTTGAGATAAAGAAGATTACTTTATTCCATCATAACAACAAAGAGGAAATAAGCATTAATGATTTAATTATAGACTCAAATAATTCTTTTTTTAGTCCTGAAAATAATAAAAAATTAATTTTTACCTTAGATGATGATGAGGTTGTAAGAATTTATTTAAATGAAGAAGTGAAAAATGTTCAAAAAGTTTTAATAAACATGAAAGTAGATAAAATGAACATTGTTAATAATTGTAATATTTAAATGAAGAAATTATTAAAAAAAATTTTTCTTTTTATTCTTCCAGTTATTTTAATTAGTTTTTTTATTTTTTCTTATAAAGTTATTTCTTTAGAATTTAAGTTTGGCCATCAAACTTCGCAAGTTTATCAAAATCCTTTTCCATGGCAAAAATACCTTGTATTAAGTAAATTTAAGAATTTTATAAGTAAAATATTTTTGAATGAAAGGTTAGAAAATATAGAACGCGTAAACTTTTATATTAATGAACAAGACCAAAGAAAATTGTTAAGAAATACACCTAACTCTACAAAAGAATGGGTTAATGCTCAGATACTGAGACCAGACACAAAATTACAACAAATTCAGTTAAGATATCGCGGAGATAATCCTGCTAATTGGTTAAAATTTAAAAAAACATTTCGAATTAAAACTAAAAAAAATGAATTAATTGATGGGTTTAGGAGATTTGATTTTTACACATTAAAAGCTGAACAATTTTTCCCTTATATTGTCTCTGAAAAAATGAATTTAATAAATCAGTCTGCAAAACTGTATGAAGTTTATATTAATGGTGAATCTCATGGCTTATATGTGAGGCATGAAAAAATGGATGAATTATTTTTGCGAAAAAATAAAATAATGCCGGTAAACTTGTATAAAGGAACAAATAATAATGTGGGAGCTCATATTGGTCTCAATAAAAATTTATTCAATAATGCTGAAATGTGGACTAAGTTGGCAATCTTTAATCAGCAAGAATTAAAAGATAAAAGTGATCTGGAAAATTTCTTTATTAGTTTAAATAGCAACAAAACAGATCCCTCTTTAAATGGATATATTGATGTAGATTATTTTTCAAAGTTTGAGGCATTTTTAACTCTAACACAAAATGATCATCATTGGTGGAAAGACAATATGAGGTTAATAGTTGATCCTTGGAATGGACATGTAACTCAAGTTGTAACTGATCCGGTAACGAGAAAATATGAAAATTTTTATATTGATTTATCCACTAATGATTTAAATGCAAATTTAAACAAAAATACTAAATTCATTCATAAAAAATATAACTGGCTTTATTATTTCATTAAACAAAAAAATATTTTAAATGATATTTCAACTTATGTTGAAAATCTAAATTCAGATTTGTCGAAAGCAGAAAAAAAAGAACCTTATGATACTGGGTTAAATATAAAAGAATCATTCGCTATAGAAGTGAAAACACTAAAAAAAAATGCAGTAAAAATACTGGATATTTTAGAGTCTAATCCAAAAAGTGCTTGGGGTGAGGGAAATCATGGTTTCCAAATAATTATTGAAGACCTAACTCCAGTAAGTGATTTAAAAATAGAGTTTAGCAATAATAAGCCCGAATGGATTGGTATCGACTTAAATTATGATGGTCAAATAACCAATAACGAGCCTAAATTTTTTTCAAATACACAAGATAAAATATTTTCATTACCAATCACTTTTTACTCAAACAGAGTTAAAAAAACTCAAAATCATTCGTTTATAGATCATAATTTAGAAGTGAGTTTTGGAAAAACTCAACTTAACCTCATTTCAAGCAATAATAATAATCCTTTAAAAATAAAAAGTAAAAATATTTTTACAAAAAAAGACTTTTTTATTAAAAAAGATAATAAATCTTTAGGAGCTCAAAGAAATCAAAAAAATCAAATTATTTATGAAGAAAAAAAAGCTAAAGAAAATTTGATTGTTTTGGATGGAGAAATTTTAGTAGAAAATGATTTAATTTTTCAAGAAAAAGTTCTGATCAATCCAGGAACAACATTCTCAATTAAACCAGGGAAAAATATTATTTTTAAAAATAAGTTGATAGCTGAAGGAAAAAAAGAAAAGCCAATAATTTTTAAAAAATTTGAAGGAGAAAAAAATTGGGGGACTATTGCTATTATGGGTCAAGAAAGTAAAAACTCTATTATTAGTAATGCCGTATTTAAAAATGGTAGCGGAGGCTATCATAATCAATACAAATTTACCTCTATGTTCTCATTACATAATACTGAGAATATAAATATTTATGATTGTGAATTTTCCTCAAATTTGAATTACGACGACACTATTCATATAATTTACTCAGAAAATATTTATTTTAAAAATATTAAAATTTTTAAAGCTTTGAGCGATGCAATAGATGTCGACATTTCAAACAAGATTACAATTGAAAATATTTTAATTGAGTCTCCAGGTAATGATGGAATAGATTTTATGGAGTCTGAAGGAAAAATAATCAATGCGAATATAAATTTTTCAAAAGATAAGGCAGTATCAGTTGGAGAAAACTCAAGGGTAGAAATATTTGAGTCAAATTTAGTAAACAATAATATAGGAATTGCAGTTAAAGATGCTTCTGTTGTTAAAATACACAATTCGCTAATTGATAATAATAAAACTCAGATCGCTGCGTATGCAAAAAATTGGAGATACGGAAAAGGTGGCGAAGCAAATATAATAAATTCAAAAATTATCGCTAAACAAAATAATTTTAACACAAGATTTGATCCAGGAACTAAGGAGGATGCAAATAATAAGGATTTAGTTCAAAATTCTAAAATAAAAATGTTTAATACTGAAGTTCAAGGATTAATGAATACAAAAGGTAAAATAATTTTTAATAACTAATGATAAATAATAAATTTTTAACAAGATACGAATTTAAATATTTTGTCAGTAATAATGTTGCAAATTCTATATTTAATATAGCACAGAATTTTATGAATTTAGATAAATTCGCCTCAAAAATTAAAGACAAATCTTATTTTGTAAGATCATTATATTTTGATAATTCGCAGTACGATAATTTCTTTGAAAAAGTAGATGGAATGCAAATAAGAAAAAAATTCAGACTAAGAACTTATGAGAATAGATTTAATAATAAATCAAACTTTTATTTAGAATGAAAGGCAGGAAGCAAGACAGAATAATAAAAAAAGAGTAAAAATTAAAAATGAAGATTTAGAATATTTTTACTCTTTTAAAAATATGAATGAGTTACAGCTTAAATATAATAGTGATCTTATAAATGATTTTATTTTCAGTGAAAAAAGAAAAAAAATAAAGCCAAAAATCTTAGTAGATTATTTCAGAAAACCTTTAATAAACAAATATGGACTTTATTTTAGGTTAACTTTTGACTCTAAAATAGTTGTCTCTAAATCAAACAATCTCTTCAATGATAAAAGTTTTTGTTTTCCAATTAAATATAGTCCTGGATCTACTATTTTAGAGGTAAAATTCGAAAGGAGTATTCCGGCGTGGTTTCACAGAGTTATACAAAGTTTTAGCTTAAATCGAAAATCAATTTCTAAATTTGTTATCGGGGTATGTGAGTGTAAAGAAAGCAAAGATTCATCAGACTAAATGAATATTTATCTTTTATTTGGTGCGGTTAAAATTATTAATAACTATTAATATAGTCTTTTAAATTTTTATTCTCTTCTTTGACTTTTGCAATTAGGTGATTTACAACATCCCCAATTGATACAATCCCTAAAAGTTTTTTATCCTCCATTATTAGAATATGTCTGATTTTCTTTTCTGTCATCTCATCCATTAATTCTGTTACAGAAGTGTTTAAGTCACAAGTTATAAGATCTTTTGACATGATTTGAGAAATTGAAATACTTAAGTTAAATCTTTCTTTATAAATAAATTGAGATAGATCTCTTTCTGAGATTATACCAATAACATTTTTATTTTTATCGAGAACTGGCATACAGCCAATTTTTTTTTCATCTAATTTCTGACTGGCTAATTTAATTGTATCTGTTTCGTTTAGAGTGTGGCACTCTCTTTTTGACATCCTGCTAACTAGTTTTCCAGGCATATGAATATTTAAGTTGATTTTTGATTAAGAGTCAAATTACATCAAATTATTGAAGTAATTGGTGCGGTCGGAGAGACTCGAACTCTCACGGGAAAACCCACACGCCCCTCAAGCGTGCCTGTCTACCAATTTCAGCACGACCGCATTAATTATGCGACAATAAAGGAATGACAATTTAACCTCAAGTTGATAAATTAGAATAAGTATGTCTGCACAAGAACAGTTTAATAGAAGTACTTCTGAGATTTATAAAAAAATCTCAAAACACGTTCCTGAAATTGAATGGAAGGTACATGCTCCTTTAATTGAAAAAATTAATAGATTAAAAAAAGAGAAGAACGCTGTGATTTTAGCTCACAACTATCAAACACCAGAAATTTATCATGGTGTAGCAGATATCGCTGCAGACTCTTTAGCGCTAGCAGTTGAAGCCGCGAAGACTTCAGCTGACATCATTGTTCTTTGCGGTGTACATTTCATGGCTGAAACTGCAAAATTAATGAGTCCTGAAAAAAAAGTTTTAATTCCTGATATGGATGCTGGTTGTTCACTTGCTGCTTCACTAACAGGAGAAGATGTAAGATTACTTAAGAAAAAATATCCAGGTGTTCCTGTGGTTTCATACGTAAACACTTCAGCAGATGTTAAAGCAGAAACAGATGTTTGTTGTACATCTGCTAATGCAGTTAAAGTAGTCGAGTCGTTAAAAACTGACAAAGTTATATTTTTACCTGATCAGCATTTAGCAAATTATGTTGCTAAACAAACAAAAGTTAAAATTATTTCATGGAAAGGTTCTTGCATTGTGCACGAACAATTCTCTGCAAAAGAAATAGAAGATATTAGAAAAGCAAATCCAGGAATAAAAGTTATAGGTCACCCTGAATGTCCTAGTGATGTTTTAGATGCTTGTGATTTTGCAGGTTCTACTGGTGGCATGATCGATTATGTTAAAAAAAATCAGCCAAAAAAAGTTATGTTAGTTACTGAGTGCTCTATGAGTGATAATGTTCAAGCAGACAATCCTAATGTTGAATTTATAAAACCCTGCAACCTTTGCCCTTATATGAAAAAAATTAATTTACAAAAAATTCTTGATTGTTTGGAAAATGAAACGAATGAGATTTTCATTGAAGAGAAAATGGCAAAAGCTGCTAGACAGTCTGTACAAAGAATGACCGAAATTGGTCGTTAGATCAGTGCAAAAATATATTAATACTATTGTAAAAAAAGCTTTAGATGAAGATCTAAAACCTCATGGCGATATCACTACTAACTTAATAAGTTTTAAAAATAAAAAAACTAAAGCTCAAATTATAGCAAAACAAAATGGAGTTATTGCTGGATTAGATTTCTGCAAAGCTGCTTTCAAGCTCGTAGGAAAAGAAACAGTTTTCACTAGTAAAGTAAAAGATGGTGCTAAAGTAAAAAAAAATAAAGTTATTGCTGAAATAAAAGCTAAAACAAAAACAATCTTAATTGCAGAAAGAACTGGTTTAAATTTCCTAAACCATGCTTCAGGAATTGCCACTTTAACCAATCAGTTTAAACAAAAAGTTAATAAAAAAACTAAAATTTGTTGCACAAGAAAAACAACACCAAATTTAAGACAGTTAGAAAAATATGCTGTAAAAAAAGGTGGTGGCTTTAACCATAGATACAATCTAAGTGATGAAATTTTAATTAAAGATAATCATATAAGTGCTGAGGACAGTTTAAAAAATTTAGTAAAAAAAGCTATTAAGACTAAAAAAATTGTAACGGTTGAGATTGAAAATCTTAAGCAATTAAATCAAGTGCTAGGACTTAAATTTAAAAGAATTTTATTTGATAATATGAACGCTAAGCAATTAAGAAAATGTCTAAAACTTTGTAAAAATAAATATGAAACTGAATATTCAGGTAATGCCAATCTAAAAAATATTAAAAACATATCTAATACAGGAATTAATAGAATTTCTGTAGGTGCTATCACTCATAGCGCTAAATCTTTTGATACAAGTTTGATACTAAGAATTTAATTTTTTTGAGGCTGAGTTAAAGCCGAATTAAATTTTTCTAAAATTTATTACAATTATTTTCTCAATTCAGCCTGTGCAGCAGCTAATCTTGCGACAGGGACTCGGAATGGAGAGCAAGAAACATAATTAAGACCTGTTCGTGAACAAAACTCAATACTCTTAGGATCGCCACCATGTTCTCCACAAATACCTAATTTAAGTTTTTTATTAACTTTTCTTCCTCTTACAGAAGCTAATTCAACTAGTTCACCCACTCCACTTTGGTCAATACTTACAAATGGATCAACATCAAATATCTTATTATCAATATAATCATTTAAAAATTTACCAGAGTCGTCGCGGCTTATTCCTAAAGTTGTTTGTGTTAAATCATTTGTTCCAAAGCTAAAAAAATCAGCGTGTTTAGAAATTGATTTAGCCTGCAACGCTGCTCTTGGAAGCTCAATCATAGTTCCAACCATATAATCTAATTTGATTTTATTTTCTGTCTCAATTTTTTTAGCAGTTCTATTAACTAGCTCTCTTAATATTTTCAATTCAGTATCTGTTGAAACAAGAGGTATCATGATCTCAACAAACGCTGATTTTATTTTTGATTTTTTAAGTTCTATTAAAGCTTTAAAAATAGCTTCACATTGCATTTCATAAATTTCAGGAAAAGAAATACCTAATCTACATCCTCTATGACCTAACATAGGATTTTCTTCATGTAGTTCAGCAATTCTATCTTTAACTTCTTTAGCAGCTAAATTTAGTGATCTAGCAACTTCATCTATATCTTTATCTGTTTTTGGTAAAAATTCATGTAAAGGAGGATCAAGTAATCTCACAGTTACTGGTAATCCAGACATAACATTAAATATCTTTTTAAAATCATCTTTTTGATGTGGTAATAATTTTTCTAAAGCACTATCTCTATCTTCTTTAGATCTTGATAAAATCATTTGTCTTACAGATAAAATTCTTTCTTCATCAAAAAACATATGCTCTGTTCTACATAAACCTATTCCCTCTGCTCCAAATTCTCTTGCTGTTTTACTGTCAGTTTCTGTCTCAGCATTGGTTCTGACTTTTAATTTTCTAAACTCATCAGCCCATTTCATAATTGTAGAAAAATAACCAGAAATTTCTGGCTGAACTGTTGGCACCAACCCTTTCATAACTTTTCCGCTACCTCCATCAATAGTTATGACGTCCCCTTCTTTTATAATTTCTTCACCCGCTTTAAATTGTTTGCTTTCATAATCAATTGTAATTTCACTTGATCCAGACACACACGGTCTTCCCATACCCCTTGCTACAACAGCAGCGTGACTTGTCATTCCACCTCTTGCCGTTAAAATTCCTTTTGCTGCATGCATACCATGAATATCTTCGGGAGATGTTTCTAATCTAACAAGAATAGTATCCTGCATCATTCCATTTAATCTTTCAGCTTCATCTGCTGAGAAAACAACTTTTCCACTGGCTGCTCCTGGTGAAGCGGGTAATCCGGATGCAATAACTTCTTTTTTTACTTTATCATCTAAAGTTGGATGTAATAATGTATCTAAAGTATTTGGATCAATTCGAAGTATAGCTTCTTTTTTTGATATTAATTTTTCTTTAACCATATCAACTGCAATTTTAATTGCAGCTTTAGCAGTTCGTTTACCTGATCTTGTTTGAAGCATCCAAAGTTTATTACTCTCAACTGTGAATTCGATATCCTGCATATCTTTGTAATGTTTTTCTAATTTAATAAATACTTTTGCCAGTTCTTTGTAAACTTTTGGCATAGCTTCTTCCATTGATCGGCCTTTAGAACCAGCATCTTGTTTTGCTTTTTTGGTTATGTATTGAGGTGTTCGTGTGCCTGCCACAACATCTTCGCCTTGCGCATTAATTAAAAATTCTCCAAAAAAATAATTATCTCCAGTGGAAGGATTTCTTGTGAAAGCAACTCCTGTTGAGCAATCGTTACCCATGTTACCAAATACCATAGCTTGAACATTTACTGCTGTACCCCAATGGTCTGGTATTTGATTTAACTTTCTATAAGTTTTTGCTCTCTGGCTATCCCAAGATAAGAAAACTGCATTAATTGCTCCTAATAATTGTTGTTTTACATCTTGTGGAAAATTAATTTTTTTTTCTTTCTTAACTAGCTCTTTAAAATTAGTAATTAATCCATCCCAATCACTCTCATCCAGATCTGTATCTAATAGAACGCCTTTAGTTAATTTATAATTATCAATTAACTCTTCAAATAAGTGGCCTTCAACGTTAAGAACCACATTGCTATACATTTGAATAAATCTTCTATAGCTATCTTTGGCAAATCTACCATTTGAAGTCTTTTTCTTTAGCGCATCTACAGTTTTATCATTTAGACCTAAATTTAAAATAGTATCCATCATTCCAGGCATTGATATTCTCGCTCCGGACCTCACTGATACTAACAATGGATTTTTAAGATCACCAAATTTCTTTTTTGTTTTATTTTCAATATTTTTTAATTCTGCTTCAATGTTTTTGATTAATTTTTGAGGAAGTTTTTTTTTATTTTTGTAAAAAATATCGCAAACATCTGTTGTAATAGTAAATCCTGGGGGCACTGGCAAACCGAGGCTACCCATCTCACCGAGATTAGCTCCTTTTCCACCTAAAATATTTTTCTTATTTTTTAATTTTTTTGCTGATTTATCGTCAAAACTAAATACTACTTTTGCCATCACAGACCTTCTAATTTTGAAAAATCAATAAAGTTATCAAAAGTGTTACAAAACATTTTTAGTAGCTCTAATCGATTATTTTTAATATCCTGATTTTCATCATTTACCACGACATTGTCAAAAAAATTATCTGTAGATTCTTTAGTGTCTGATAGCTTTATCAACAAGCTTTCATAGTCTTTATTATCGTCTTTTACAGTAAAGGCTTTTCTAATTTCATTTATTTTTTCATGGAGGATTTTTTCCTCATCTTTTCTAAATAAAACAGCATCTGGTCTTCCTGTGATTCCTTTTCCAGATTTATCTAAAATATTAGATGCCCTTTTATACGAACTAATAGCATTAAGCCCAATACCTTTATTTTTATACTTATTAATTAGTAATGTTTTTTTGTAAAGATCTAAAAAATTATCACCAGCGTGTGAGCTTATTGAGGCTTCTATAATATCGGGTTTAATATTTTTTAATTTTAAAACATTTCTCATTCTTTCTTTAATAAAATCAAGAACCTGTTGTTCGGTTTTTTTATTTTTAATTTCAACACCTTGTTCTCCGTAAAGTCTTATGGAATAGCTAATTAAATCTCTAAGTTTAAATACTAATTTATTTTCAATTATAATTCGAAGTAATCCAATTGCTGCGCGTCTTAGGGCAAAAGGATCTTTAGAGCTTGTTGGTTTTTCGTCGATGACAAAAAATCCAACTAAGGTATCAATTTTATCTACAATTGAAATTGAATAACTGAATGGTTTTTTTGGCAACGCTGATGTTAGGCCAGTTGGAAGATAATGATCACTAATTGAATCTGCTACATCCTCTTCAAAACCTTGTGATAGGGCAAAATATTTACCCATCACTCCTTGAAGTTCTGGATACTCCCCTACTAATTCTGAACATAAATCAGATTTTGAAATGGAAGCAGCTATTTGAATTTTTTCTTTATTTAAATTTAAATCATCTGAAAGCATCGCAGCAATTTTTCTAATTCTCTGCGTCTTGTCATAGATTGTTCCCAGCTTTTCATAAAATGTTACAGTTTTCAAATTGGCTATTTGTTTAATTAAATTTTTCGATCTATCTTTATCCCAGAAAAATTTAGCATCTGCCAATCTTGCTTCTACAACTCTTTTGTTACCTATAGAAATAAATTTTTTTTCATCTTTCTTATTTGCAACAACAAAAAAATTATTTGTTAATCTCCCTCTACTATCAAATATTGGAAAATATCTTTGATGTTTTTCAAGAGTAGAAATGATAATTTCTTGAGGTATTTTTAAATATTCTTTATTAAAATTAATCAACAAAACATTAGGGTCTTCAACAATGTTTACAACTTCCTCTAAGAGTTTTGAATTTAATATTTCTTTATAATCTTTTGATTTTGATGTTGAATTAATCTTTTTTAATATAATTTTCTCTCTTTCATTATGATCTAGTACGATATTATTGCTCCTTAGAAGACTATTATAATCCTTAAAGTTTTTTACCTTTTTGTTTTTTAAATCTAAATCTTGCTCTATAACAATTTCATCTGAGGATTCTAGATGATCAAATTTAAATAAAATTTTTTTACCGTTAAATAAAGCGAATATTGATCTTAATGGTCTTCCCCACATTAAATTATGGTCTGACCATTTCATTGATTTTTTCCAACTAATTGAGGCTAAAGCTTTTGGCAACATCGATATTAACAATTCTTCAACTAAAATATTTTTAGGTGCAGTTTTAATAAAATAAAATTTTCCCTTTTCAGTCTCTTTTTCAATTAGATCACTCTGAGAAATATTTTTAGCTTTTATAAATCCTTGTAAAATTTGCTCAGGTGATCCTATTTTGGGGCCTTTAATTTCTTTAGATTCTATCTTAATTTTTTCGGCCAGACCTTCAGCTACTAAAGTGAGTCTTGTGGGAGATGAATAAATTAATAATTCTTTATAATTAATATTTTCCTCTTCAAAAGATCTTTCAAAAAATTGTTTAAGTTGATTTCTGGCTCCGATTTGTAATTGAGGAGGAATTTCCTCACTATAAAGCTCCAGTAATAGTTCCGCCATAAAATATTAGTTTTGTGAGCTTAACCAAAGTGCTCCACAACCTTTAGCAAGTTCTCTTATTCTTGTGATATAACCTGTTCTTTCTGCAACACCAATAACGCCTCTCGCATCTAATAAATTAAATATATGACTTGCTTTTAAACATTGGTCATACGCGGGTAGAGAAAGTTTTTTATCAAGTAATGATTTACATTCCTGTTCTGTTGTTTCAAAATTTTTTAATAAAACTTCTGTGTTAGCAAATTCGAAGTTATATGCAGAAAATTCTTTTTCTGCTTGAAAGAAAACTTCTTTATATTTTACACCCTCATTGTTCCAGTCAAGATCAAACACATTATTTTTTCCTTGAACAAACATGCACAATCTTTCAAGACCATAAGTTATTTCTACAGGAACTGGTTTACATTCTATTCCTGTCATTTGTTGAAAATATGTAAATTGTGTAACTTCCATTCCATCACACCAAACTTCCCAACCTAATCCCGCCGCTCCTAATGTTGGGCTTTCCCAATCATCCTCAACAAATCGGATATCATGATTTTTAACATCAATACCAATTGCAGCTAAGCTTTTTAAATAAGTTTGTTTGATATTTTTTGGTGACGGTTTTATAATTACTTGAAATTGATAATAGTGTTGTAAACGGTTTGGATTTTCTCCATATCTTCCATCAGTTGGTCTTCTTGACGGCTGCACATAAGCAGCTTTCCAAGGTTTAGATCCTAGTGATCTTAAAGTAGTAGCTGGGTGAAATGTTCCAGCTCCTACTTCTAAATCATAAGGTTGTAATAACACACAACCATTTTTACCCCAAAAATTCTGAAGCTTCATAATAATGTCTTGAAATGATAGGAAATTTAATTTTTTCTTTTCTTTTTTTTTAACTGGCATTTACAAACCAAATTTTTGCCACATCGATTTTTCTTCTAAAGTATTTGTCAAACTGTCGATAGGGCTTTGAATAGAAGAAGATAGTTTTCTTGCTATAAATCCTTTTGGTTTTTCCATATTTTTAATTATTACTTTATCGCCAAATTTTTCTTTTAAAACTTGATCTGCATTACCAATTCCATCAACTAAACCAAGTTTTAAAGCAGCGCTTCCTGTCCAAAATTCTCCAGTAAATATATTATTTTTTTCAGGCTCTTTAAGTTTTGATCCTCTGCTTGTTTCCACAATTTTTATAAAGTCTGCGTGTAATTCTAATTGTATGCTCTTTAATCTTTTAACATCTTCCTCTTTTTCATCTACAAATGGATCTAAAGTACTTTTATTTTTCCCTGCTGTATAAACTCTTCTCTCTATTCCAATTTTTTTAATTAAATCTTTAAAACCAAATGATGCTGAAATTACTCCTATCGAACCAATAATTGAGCTTGAGTTAGCGTATATTTCGTCTCCTGCACAAGATATTAAATATCCTCCAGATGCAGCAACATCTTCTGCAAAAATTATAACTTTAACTTTTTTCTCTTTTGCAAGTTGTTTTATATAACTGTAAATTAAATGAGACTGGACCGGAGATCCTCCAGGTGAATTAATTGAAATAGCAACATGTTTAATTTTTTTAAAAGAAAATGCTTTTTTTAAAATAGCTCTTTGACCAGCTAAGTCCATACCTTGTTTAAATCTGCCAGCGGCACCTATGACTCCTGTTAGTCTTACATGGGGTACAACAATTTTTTTTTTAAAGAACGAAAACATAATTTAATGGTGACTTTCATAACCTTATAGCAGTAAATATTTAAATTTTAATTATTTTATTGCGCTACTTATAGTTGAATCATGGGTGCGTCACCACGTGTTCATTTAAAAATTTATTATAAGAAAAAACGATTATAAATACAGCTTATGGGATCAGTTATACCATTAAAAAAATCTGTAAATTCTGCCTACTTAGAGCTTAAAAACCTTTTAAGTGAAAAACTTGAAAAAGTTGAAAAACTAATCGAGCAAAAACTTAAAAGTAACGTAAGACTAATCGAACAGATGAGTGAGCATCACTTAAAATCTGGGGGAAAAAGACTAAGAGCGTTACTTACCTTAGAAACTGCAAAACTAACTGGTTTTAAAGAAGACAATAGAAATATTAATCTAGCAGCTTGCGTTGAGTTAATACACTCAGCGACTTTATTGCACGATGATGTCATTGACGAGAGTTCATTAAGAAGAGGCATTAAAACAACAAATTCCGTTTGGGGTAATCAATCGTCAATTTTAGTTGGTGATTACCTTTTAAGTAGATGTTTTGAAATTATGGTAAAGGATGGCGACTTAGAAGTATTACAATTGCTATCATCAACTTCCGCAAAAATTGCACAAGGTGAAGTTTTACAATTACAACACAAAGGAGAAGCAGATCTTTTAGAAGAAACTTATATTGATATTATTAATTTAAAAACTGCTTCTCTTTTTTCAGCTGCAACAAAAACCGGTGCTTGTATTTCTGGTAGCAACGAAAAAGAAAAAAAAGCTTTAGAGTCTTATGGGAGAAACTTAGGTTTGGCCTTTCAAATTGCTGATGATGCACTTGATTACTATGCAAAAGAAAAGTTTTTTGGAAAAGTGATTGGAAAAGATTTTTTTGAAGGAAAAGTTACTCTTCCATTAATTGCTATTTTTCAAAAAGGTAACGAGGAAGAAAAAGAATTCTTAACTGAAATAATGAAAAAAGAAAAGAGAACTGAGGAAGACTTTAGTGAAGTGCTTGCTTTAATAAATAAATATAAAGCTGTTGAAGCAAGTTTAAAGAAAGCAGAATATTTTGTAAACGTATCTTACGACTCTTTAGCTATTTTTCCTGATAGTGAGGATAAAAAAATATTACAAAATTTAACTAGTTTTAGTTTGAACAGATCTTTTTAAGGGTAGAGAATTTCCTTGCTCCAATTACCACCGGTATTTTTGTAAATTAATCTTTCGTGTATTCTTCCTTCTCCATCTAACCAAAATTCAATTTCGTTAGGAATTAATCTCCAACCTGACCAATATGGTGGTCGTGGAACATTATTTACATCAGGATATTTTTTTTCAAATTCTTTCATTTTATCTAAAAATGTTTCTCTTTTATCTAAAGGTTGAGATTGAGAAGAGGCCCATGCGCTAATCCTGTTTTTATAAGGTCGTGAATTATAATAATCGTCTGCTTCCTTTGATGTTACCTCTTCGACTTTACCTAATACTCTAACTTGACGTCTTAAACTCTTCCAATGAAAACACATTGAAGACTTTTGATTATCTTTTAATTCTCCACCTTTTTTACTGTTAAAATTTGTATAAAAAACAAATCCTTTATCACTCAAACCTTTAAGGAGGACCATTCTCACATTAGGTTGATTGCTTTTATCTGAAGTAGCTACTGCGACTGCGTTAGGATCATTAATTTCATTTTCCTCAGCTTTAGAAAACCATTTCTTGAATAATTCTATTGGATTATCCAAATCTTCAAAGCAACTGTCTAGACCAAGTGAATTTTTGCCATTTTTTTGATTCATATATTATGTAAAATAAACTATACATTAATTAACTATGTCTTTTAATACTTTTGGAAAAATATTTAGATTTACTACATGGGGAGAATCCCACGGTCCTGCGATAGGTTGTGTAGTGGACGGATGTCCACCAAATATTCCATTATCAGAGAAAGATATTCAAACTGATATGGATAGAAGACGTCCAGGACAATCAAAATTTACCACTCAACGAAAAGAGCCAGATAAGGTGATAATACTTTCTGGGATTTTTGAAGGTAAAACAACTGGAACACCTATTTCAATTATTATTTATAATGAAGATAAAAAATCTAGAGACTATGAGTCTATTAAAAACAAATTTAGACCAGGTCATGCTGATTTTACCTATTTTTACAAATATGGAATAAGAGATTATAGAGGTGGAGGTAGACAATCAGCTAGAGAAACTGCTTGTAGAGTAGCCGCAGGTGCAGTTGCCAGAATTGTACTGAAAAAAATTATTGGTTCAAAATTTAATGTAATTGGTGCTGTTACTCAGTTAGGTTTAATGTCTTGCGATAAGTCTAACTGGAAAGATGTTGAAATAAGAAAAAATCCTTTTTTCTGTCCTGATAAAAAATCTGTAAAGCTTTGGGAAGAATATCTGTTAGCAGTTAGAAAAGCTGGATCATCATGTGGAGCAGTAATTGAATTAAGAGCAACTGGAATTCCAACCGGTTTAGGAGCTCCTATATATTCTAAATTAGATACTGATATTGCTGCTGCATTAATGAGCATCAATGCTGTAAAAGGTGTAAACATTGGATCAGGAATGAATGCTGCTTTCTTAAGCGGTGAAGAAAACTCGGATGAGATGAACAAAAGATCAGGCAAAGTAAAATTTAAAACAAATCATGCTGGAGGTATTTTAGGTGGTATTTCATCTGGACAAGATATTGTAGCTTCGTTTGCTGTAAAACCTACTTCATCTATTTTAACTAGTAGAGATACTATTGATAAAAAAGGAAAGAATACAAAAATTTCTGTAAAAGGTCGTCACGATCCTTGTGTAGGAATTAGAGCGGTGCCCATTGGTGAAGCAATGATAAGTTGTGTTTTACTAGATCATTTATTAATGCACAGAGCTCAGTGTGGTTAATTTGAGATTTTATTTTTATTTTTAGCTAAAATTATATTTGAATTTAAAGTCTCTTCAACTTTATTTGCAATAGATTCGCTGTCTAATCCTGCAGTTTCATACATTTTTTCTGGAGAATCTTGATCTATAAATATATCTGGTAGGATCATAGATCTAAATTTTAATCCTCTATCAAATACACCTCTATCAGATAATAATTGCATAACATGTGAACCAAATCCACCGATAGAACCTTCTTCAATAGTAATTAAAACTTCATGGTTAGTAGCTGCTTCCATTATTAATTTTTCATCTAAAGGTTTAGCAAATCTTGCATCAATAATTGTGCAATCAATTCCTTTGTTAAGAAGTTTTTCTGATGCTTTTTTACATTCATCTAATCTTGTGCCAAAATTTATAATTGCAGATTTTTTACCCTCTTTAATTATTCTACCTTTTCCTATTTCTAAAGTTTCATTAATTGAAGGTAATTCTATGCCAATTCCGTTACCTCTTGGGTATCTAAAGGCAGAAGGCCGATCATTAATATTAACTGATGTATTGATCATTTTAACAAGTTCTGCCTCATCACTAGCAGCCATAACTACAAAGTTTGGTAATGTCGATAAATAAGTAATATCAAAGGACCCTGCATGTGTTGGTCCATCAGCTCCAACTAACCCAGCTCTATCAATAGCAAATCTTACAGGTAAAGATTGTAAAGCAACATCATGAACTACTTGATCATAAGCTCTTTGTAAGAAGGTAGAATAAATTGCTGCATAAGGTTTATAACCTTCAGTAGCCAATCCTGCGGCAAAAGTTACTGCATGTTGTTCTGCTATTCCTACATCAAAAGTTCGATCTGGAAATTTTTTTTCAAATAAATTTAAACCCGTTCCTGACGGCATCGCACCAGTAATTCCTACTATTTTTGTATCTTGTTCTGCATGTTTAATTAATGTATCGGCAAATACCTTTGTATAAGATGGAATGTTAGATTTTGATTTTATTTGCTCTCCAGTTATTACATTAAACTTTGATACACCATGATATTTATCACCTGAGTCTTCAGCTGGCTTATATCCTTTTCCTTTTTGAGTTCTAACATGAATTAGTACTGGACCTTGATGATTTGAATTTTTAACATTTTCTAAAATTTGAACTAGATTATCAACATCATGTCCATCAACTGGGCCAACATAGTAAAAACCTAATTCACTAAATAGAGTTCCTCCTGTTACAATATTTCTAAGTAAATCCTCAGCTTTTCCAGCTTGCTGACTAAACCTTTTGGAAAAAGATGAAAAAATCATTTTAATTGTTTCTCTTAAACTAAAATATAATTTTCCAGATAATAATTTAGCAAGATAGTTGCTCATTGCTCCTACCGGTCTTGCTATTGACATATCGTTATCATTTAAAACAACAATTAATTTTGATTTTAAGGCACCTGCGTTATTCATAGCTTCATACGCCATACCAGCACTCATAGCCCCATCTCCAATAACAGCTATAACATTATTATTATTATTTGATAATTTTTTAGCCACAGCCATTCCCAAAGTTGAGGAAATTGATGTTGAACTATGTGCCGCACCAAATGGATCGTATTCACTTTCAGACCTTTTAGTGAATCCTGACAAACCTCCTCCTTTACGAAGGGTTTTAATTTTATCTCTTCGACCTGTAATTATTTTATGAGGGTAACATTGATGACTTACGTCCCAAACTAATTTATCTTTTGGAGTGTCAAATACATAATGCAATGCTACTGTTAGCTCGACGACACCTAAACCAGCCCCGAGATGCCCGCCAGTTTCAGAGACAACTTCAATCAATTCTTCTCTAAGTTCATTTGAAATTTTTTTCAAATCACTCTTTTAAATTTTCTTAAATCGGCAGGAAAATTTATTTGTTTTATTAGTCTTCCCATTAAAAATTTCTTTCTAAAATAAATTCAATAGTATTAGTTAAATCTTTTGCTTTTTTTCCATGTTTTTTTATTTTGCGCAATATCTTTTTTTTTAAATTATACGCATAAATGTATGCTTTTTTTTCACCTATTAAATTAAGTAAAGTTGATTTTCCTTTTTTATTATCTTTCTTCACTATTTTTCCAGTTAATTTATTTGTGCTTTTTATATCCAAAAAATCATCAGCTAATTGAAACAGTAAACCTATTTCCTCACCTAAATTACTTAAAAAATATTTTTCTTTATTACTTTTATTTCCAACTACTCCAACTGCATATAAGCAAAAGTTAAATAATTTTCCAGTTTTTTTCTTTTGCATATCTATTATTTGATTAAAATTTTTTTTTTTATTTTCAAATTTTAAATCTAGTTCTTGCCCCCCAGCTATACCTGTGTGTCCAGAACAAGCTGCCAAAAATCTCACTATTTCATTTTTCGATTTTGAGTTAAGTATATATTTTTTATCGGTAATTATTTCAAAAGCTAATGTTAATAGAGAGCTTCCTGCTAATACGGCGGATGCTTCACCAAATTTAATATGAGTTGTAGGTTTGCCTCTTCTCATGGTGTCATCGTCCATACATGGTAAATCGTCATGTATCAAAGAGTATGAATGTATACATTCAACTGCCGCGCAAATATTGAGAAGTTTTTTTTCACTTATATTAAATATTTTTCCAGTATTAAAAATAATTGTTGATCTAATTTTTTTTCCACCTGAAATCACTCCATACTTCATTGGATTTATCAATAATGATTTTTTTTGTTTACTTAAAAAATTTATTAAAAATTTATCAATTTTTTTTGCATTATTTAGTAATTTTTTTTTGATCATTTTTTTAGTCACTTTTTGATGAAATTTCTTTTAACTTTTTTTTAAATAAAGAATCAATATGCTTGTTTAACTGTATTAACCGCTGATAATCATTCAATGAATTGTTTAAATCTATATTTTCGCTTTCTAATTTACTTAAAATTCCTTGAATTTCTTCTCTAGCCTCTTTTAACGATTTACTTTTTATATCTGCTGGAATATTTTCAATTTTCATCTAGTTTATAATAATTACATTATGAAAAAAAACTATTCAAATATATTTCCATTTAATAAAAAAATACTCAACAAAACCGTCAAAGTTTTGAATAAAGAAGACGTAGTAGGCCTCCCGACAGAAACTGTATATGGACTCGCTGGCAATGCCTACTCTAAAAAAGCTATTACTAAAATCTTCAGATTAAAAAAAAGACCTAAATTTAATCCTTTAATAATTCACTATTTTAACATTAAGCAAATCTTCAAAGATGTTGAAATAAATAATAATTTTATAAAATTATATAAAAAACTTTGTCCTGGGCCTATAACTTTTATTTTAAAAAAAAAAAAAGATTCAAATATAAATCACTTTGCATGTGCAAAATTAGAAACTGTTGCTATACGCTTTCCAAATCATAAGGTTGCAAGATCAATTTTAAAAAATATTAATTATCCTTTAGCAATGCCAAGTGCCAATATATCCTCAAACGTAAGTCCAGTATGTGCGAAAGACGTATATGAAGAATTTAAAAAAAAAGTTAAACTTGTTGTTGATGGTGGAAGATCAAAAATTGGCATCGAGTCTTCTGTTATTGACTTGACTGACAAACCAAAAATATTAAGGCCAGGTTTAATTAACTCATCAATAATTGAGAAAATTTTAAAATTAAAAATAAAAAAAAATAAAGAAAATTCAAAAATAAGATCACCTGGCTTATTAAAAAAACATTATTCGCCAGGCATACCTGTAAAAATTAATCAAACAAAACCAGATAATGAAAGTGCTTTCATATATCTTGGTAATCGATATAAAAATAAAAAAAAGTTTTTTAGTTTGAGTAAAAATTCAGATTTAAATGAAGCAGCTTCAAATTTATATAGAATATTAAGATTAATTAAAAAAAGGGGGTATAAAAAAATCCAAATTGGAAGAATACCTCTTAAAGGTTCAGGTTTTGCAATTAATGACAGAATAAAAAGAGCAGCTAGTCATAATTGAAACTAGAGGTAAATATTATAATATTATATGATATTATATTCTAAATCTTTAAAATAATTTGAAAAAATAATTTATGCGCGGGGAAATTGATAAAATTAAAAAATTAGAAAGTGCTCCAAAAATAATTAAAAATTTATTTAATAAAGATGAAATTAATAAATTTTTAAATCTCTATAGTAAATTGCCAGTCACAGTACATAACAAAAAACAAAACGTAATTAAAAAAAGATGGTTAAAGGACTTCAATCAAGAGCTTGAAGATATTTTTATATCGCGACTAAAAAATGAAATAGGTGACTTTAAAATGGATAATCTCAAAGATGAAAAGAATGAAGATGTTCTCGGTCTTTTTCAGGAAAGTTATAATCCCATTGGTTTACATGTGGATGCAGGATTTAATTCTAAAGAAGTTATATATAAACAAACTCTAATTCCTTTAACTTCAAAAGGTGGGACAGTAATATTCAAAAATAAATTTTACGGAAACTCTACAAATTTTACAATAGATGAAGATGAATTAAAAAAAAAAAAATTAAATTATGGTCAAAATATAAGATCTTCCGAACACTTAAAATTATACAAAAATAAACCCTTTAATTTGTCAGATTATAACAGATATTTAAAACACGAAAAAATAGAAAACCTATCAGGTCTAGAAATTGATCTTGTATATGAATGGGAACTAGGCTCTATGTTAATTTTTGACAGAACAAGATTGCATTCCGCATCTTCATTAATTGATGGAAAAAAAATTGGACTTACGACATTTACAAAAAAATAACCTTTTTCAATATTATGCTTAAAAAAAGATTTTTAAAGCTATCAAGAAGCTTGCTTAAATTAATTTTACCAATAACTTTTAAAATTTTAATTAAGCTTAAATTAAATAGAAGAGTTATTAATTATCTACATGAAAGAAGCTACAATAGTAATAATCTTTATGATTTTACAGGCAATATTAAAAATTTACTAAAAGATAAAAAGATAGTTGCCCTCGATGTGGGTGCACAAGGAGGATTTAATTCAGATAATTTTTTTCCTAGCAAGTATAATTATTTTTTTGAAGATATTTTAATTGAACCAATTGAAAGTGAAATTAATAAATTAAAAGAAAAAAAATTTGTTATTAATAAAGGTGTTTGGAGTGAAAAAGAAAAGAAAAAACTATTCATTTTGGATAATAGACTAGGCAGTTCCTCTATGTATAAACCAGACATAAAGAATTTTGATTTACATGAAATCAAGAAAGATGATTATAAAAATTATGATGTGACACGCACAACAGAGATAGAATGCGACTCAATTAAAAACCTTCTATCTGAACTTGATTTGAAAAATTTAGACTACCTCAAAGTAGATACGCAAGGAGCAGAGCTAGAAATTATAAAGGGATTAGGAGTCTATCG
>JBJLEC010000017.1:0-23566 GCA_045566115.1 Candidatus Pelagibacter sp.
CTACTTACAATAACGCTCATAGCGTAAGATAAGTAAGATGAGCTCATTTCATCTTGAACAAAAATAGGCTTGTATGATTTATTGATCTCTACAGAGTTTTTTTCCATTGATCTTTAGAAAGGAATTTCATCATCTAAATCAGAATTTTCTTGATTTAAATTTTCATTTGGTAAAGAACTTTTATTTTCAGAAACCAAATTCGAACTACTGCCAGCATTATTTCTACTATCCAGCATGGTTAAACTTGAGTTATATCCTTGTAATACAATTTCTGTAGAATATTTATCTTGACCAGACGCTTCGTCTTTCCATTTTCTAGTGCTAAGTTGACCTTCTACATAAACGTTAGCTCCTTTTTTTACGTACTGTTGAACTACATTTACAAGTCCTTCATTGAAAATAACTACTCTATGCCACTCAGTTTTTTCTTTTCGCTCTCCACTAGATTTATCTTTCCAGCTTTGGCTGGTAGCTAAACTCAATCTAGCTACACTTTTTCCATTAACCATTTGTTTAATTTCTGGGTCTGCGCCTAAACGACCTATTAATTGTACTTTATTTAAACTTCCTGCCATAATAATTTCTATTTTAGATTAATTTTGTTATTTAAAATTGTTTTATTATATCACATTTAAATAATAAACATAAGATCATTGTTAATTAGAAGAAAAAAATATGTTGAAAAAAATCGTTGTAAAAGGGGCTAAAGAACACAATTTAAAAAATGTTTCTCTTGAAATACCAAAGGAGAAACTAGTAGTCATAACAGGTCTATCAGGCTCAGGAAAATCATCTTTAGCCTTTGATACAATTTATGCTGAAGGACAAAGAAGATATGTGGAAAGTCTCTCCTCATACGCAAGACAGTTTTTAGATAAAATGAAAAAGCCCAAAGTGGATTTAATTGAAGGGTTGAGCCCAGCTATTTCTATTGAACAAAAAAATACTTCTAAGAATCCTAGATCGACTGTTGCAACTGTAACGGAAATTTATGATTATATGCGTGTTCTATTTGCAAGAGTTGGGGTTCCCTACTCACCATTCACTGGTAAACCAATTGTATCCCAACCAATAAGTGAAATGGTTGATAAAATTAAAAAACTACCCAAAGATAGTACTATTTATTTACTTGCTCCAATCGTTAGAGGCAGAAAAGGAGAATACAAAAAAGAAATTTCAAATTACAAGAAAAGAGGTTTTACAAAAATTAAAGTTGATGGAAAATATTTAAATATTGATGAATTTCCTAACTTAAATAAAAAAGTGAAACATGAAATCTCAATTATAGTTGACAGAGTAATACTTAATTCTAGCCTTGGTAACCGGTTAGCTGATAGTGTAGAAACTGCCGTAAATCTTTCAAATGGACTTTTAGTTGTAGAATACGAAAATGAAACTTTGCCAAAAAAATTTAGAAAGAGAGAAACAATAACTTTTTCTTCAAAATTTTCATGTCCTGAAAGCGGTTTTACCATTGAAGAAATTGAACCCAGACTTTTTTCATTTAACTCACCTTACGGGGCATGTGAAGAATGTGAGGGAATAGGTCATAATTTGAATGTAGATCCAAATCTAGTTGTGCCAGATCCTAAAAAAAATTTACAAGATGGAGCAATTGAACCTTGGGCAAAATCCACTTCTCTATATTATGCTCAAACGCTAGCCTCAATAGCAAAACACTACAAAATCTCATTGTCTGATCCTTGGAAAAAAATATCTAAAAAAATTCAAGATGTGATTTTATATGGATCAGATGAAGAGGAAATTAAATTTTCATATGACGATGGATATGAAGCCTATTCTACAAAAAAAACTTTCGAAGGAGTGATAAATAATCTAGAAAGACGTTACTTGGAAACTGATAGTGAGTGGAAAAGAGAGGAAATTTCTCAATACCAAAGTGAGTCTGATTGTGAAAAATGCAAAGGTTTGCGACTAAAAGAAGAAGCTTTATGTGTAAAGATTAACTCTTTAAATATTAGTGAAATAACAAAAAAATCAATTGATGACGCTCAAAAATGGTTTGATAATTTAGAGAAAATATTTACTGAGCGAGAAAATAAAATTGCACAACATATTTTAAAAGAAATTAATGAAAGATTAAACTTTCTTCTAAATGTCGGATTAAATTACCTCACCCTCTCTAGAGAGTCAGGTACATTATCAGGAGGTGAAGCACAAAGAATTAGGTTGGCTTCTCAAATAGGATCAGGCTTAACTGGAGTTTTATATGTTTTAGACGAACCTTCTATTGGTTTACATCAAAGAGATAATAAAAAATTGATCAAAGCATTAAAAAAATTAAGAGACTTGGGTAATACTGTAATAGTAGTTGAACACGATATTGAAACTATGGAAAATTCAGATCATATAATTGATATAGGACCAGAAGCAGGTTTGAATGGAGGAGAAATTATCGCAGAAGGAAATGTGAAAGAAATTATTAAAAATGAAAAAAGTATAACAGGAAATTATTTATCTGGAAAAAAATTTATACCTGTTCCAAGAAAACGTAGAATTGCAAAAAATGGAAGGTTTATAGAAATTAGTGGAGCTACAGGAAATAATTTAAAAAAAGTTAATTTAAAAATACCGGTAGGTACTTTTACATGTGTGACAGGTGTATCTGGTAGTGGTAAATCTACTTTAATTTTACATACTCTTTATAATGCATTTAACTTAATGTTAAATAAAAACAAAAGTAGAAAAGTTCCAAAAGCGTTCACAGGATTTAAAGGAACAGAATTGATTGACAAAATTATTGACATAGATCAATCACCTATTGGTAGAACACCTAGATCAAACCCAGCCACCTACACAGGTGCTTTTGGACCAATCAGAGAATGGTTTGCAGCCCTGCCTGAGTCAAAAGCAAGAGGTTATAAAGTTGGTCGTTATTCTTTTAACGTAAAAGGAGGAAGGTGTGAAACTTGTGAAGGTGATGGAGTTATTACATATGAAATGCATTTTCTTCCAGATGTATTTATCCCATGCGATACATGTAAAGGTGCTAGATATAACAGAGAAACATTAGAAATAAGATTTAAAAATAAAAATATTGCAGATGTTCTTGATATGACAGTCGATCAAGGGTGTGAGTTTTTTGAAAATATTCAAACTATTAGATCAAAATTAATTACACTAAAGCATGTTGGTCTAGGATATATGAAAATAGGCCAGCAAGCGACAACATTATCTGGTGGTGAAGCGCAAAGAATTAAATTAGCTAAAGAATTATCTAAAAGACCTACTGGCAGAACTTTATATATTTTAGATGAACCAACTACCGGATTACATTCACATGATATTAAAAAGTTATTAGAAATTCTTCAAGCTTTTGCAAATACAGGAAATACGGTTGTTGTTATTGAGCACAATTTAGATGTTATTAAAACGGCTGATCATATTATTGATATGGGTCCCGAGGGAGGTGTAAATGGTGGTGAAATCATTGCTGAGGGCACTCCAGAAAAAGTATCTCAAGTTGCAAAAAGTTATACAGGAAATTTTATTAAAGAGCTTTTAGGGCCGACTTCTATGAAAAAGACTGCCTAAATCCAAAATATATGTTATAAAAATATATGGCTTCGATTCTACAATCTTTATCAAGAACAGTTCATTATTCATTAGCTTTAGCAATTTTGTTATTTTTAGGGTTACACTTCTCTGGAGATGGATTTGCTTTTGATAGAACTTTTTGGAGTTGGTTAGCAAGATACGTCCATGTAATCGTTGCTATAATGTGGATCGGGTTATTGTGGTATTTTAATTTTGTTCAAATACCAAACATGCCAAAAATTCCAGATGAACAAAAACCTGCTATTGGTAAAGTTATTGCACCTGCTGCACTTTTTTACTTTAGATGGGCTGCTGCATTTACTGTTTTATCAGGATTTATTCTTGCATGGTTAAATGGCTATTTACATCAAGCAATGACACTAGGTCTTGATGGTTCTTATGGTAAAAATACCGCTATTGGAATTGGAATGTGGTTAGGTTTAATAATGGCTTACAACGTTTGGTTTGTTATATGGCCAAATCAAAAAAGAGCTCTTGGTATGATTGATTGTTCTCCTGAAATAAAAGCAGCATCAGCTAGAACTGCAATGTTGTTTTCAAGAACTAACACTTTATTGTCACTACCAATGTTGCTTACAATGGTTGCAGCACAAAACCTTTATTAATTAAGGAACTATTTTTTCCTCTTCTTTTTCAAGTGTTTTATAGGTAACTTTAAAAAATTTTAACATTGGTGATGCTACAAATATTGAAGAATAAGTTCCTATTACAACTCCTAAAATCATAGCAAAAGAAAAACCTCTTAAAATTTCACCACCCAAAATAAATATTGATAAAAGAGCAAGTAAAGTAGTTGCAGATGTAATAATTGTTCTTGCCAATGTATCGTTTATAGATAAATCTGCAATTTCACTTATGTTTAATCTATTATATTTATTTAAATTTTCTCTGATACGATCATAAATTACTACTGTATCATTCATTGAATAACCTACGATTGTCAATGCAGCTGCAATTATTGAAAGATTAATTTCTAAAGATAAAACGGAAAAAATACCTAGGGTAATTACAACATCGTGAAATAAAGCAATAATAGAACCAATACTAAACTGCCATTCAAATCTAATCCAAATATAGAAAAGCATAGCGGCCAAAGAGAGGGAGATGGCAATAATTCCAGATTGTAATAATTCAGAACTTACTTTAGGCCCTACATTTTCTACTCTTCTAAAATTTACTTCAGCAGTTAGATTATCTGATAAATTTTTTTTTATTTTTGGAATTATCTTGTTATTATCATCTTCTTTTTGTTCAACTTTAATTAGATAATCACCTTCTTGACCAAATTTTTTAACATTTACATCACCTAGGTCCATATTATTTAACAAAGTTCTAATTGTAGATGCGTCCGTATTATCGGATCTAAGTTCAATCAAGGTACCACCCTTAAAATCAATTCCATAATTTAACCCTTTAAAAAATATAAACAAAATACTTAAAATAAACAAAAGTAATGATAAAGAATTTGCTATTTTAAATTTTGAAGAAAAATTAAATTTATTATTCATTATATTTTAATTTCTTTATTTTTTGAATTTAAGACAATTATAGAAGTTAGGTGTCTAGCCAAAAAATAAGCAGTGAATAAGGTTGTTATAATTCCTATACCTAGGGTTATAGCGAAACCTTTTACTGGTCCAGACCCAAATGCAAATAATATGATAGCTGCAATTAATGTAGTTATATTAGCATCCAAAACAGTTATTTTAGCCTTGGTATAGCCAGTATCAAAAGCATGAATAATGGATTTTTCTGTTTTCAACTCTTCTTTAATTCTTTCAAAAATTAAAACATTAGCATCAACAGCCATACCAACAGTCAAAATAATTCCAGCTATGCCAGGCAAAGTTAAAGTAGACTCAAGAATTGTTAATATTCCGATTAACATTAATAAATTTGCAATTAGTGCGGTATTAGCAATTAAACCGAAAATTTTATATTTATAAAGCATGAATAAAATTACCAATATGAAACCGACAATTAAAGATATTGTTCCAGATTTAATTGAGTCTTCTCCTAAGTCAGGTCCAACAGTTCTTTCTTCAACTATGATTAAGGGTGTGGGTAATGCCCCAGATCTCAAAAGCAAAGCAAGATCTGTAACTTCTTGAAAGGAAAAATTACCAGAAATCATACCACTACCAGAATTAATCGGTTCATTAATTGAAGGTGCACTAACAATTTTTCCATCTAAAACTATTGCTAATCTTTTTCCAACATTATCTGTTGTAGCTCTTCCAAATTTTTGAGCCCCAAGTCTATCGAGTGTAAATGATACTGTTGGCTGGTTATTTTGGTTATTAATATTCGGTTGTGCATCAATTAAATTTTCACCACTCATAATAATTCTTTTACTTACATTTAATTTTTCACCATTTTCTGAAATTAACTCATCAGTGCCAAATTCATTATTTTCACTCACTAATCTGAAATTTAATTGTGCAGTTTTGCCTAAAAGCTCTTTTATTCTTTCTGGATCTTTAAGACCTGGTAATTCTATTAAAATTCTTTTTTCACCACGCTGTAGAATAGTTGGTTCTTTAGTGCCAACATCATCTATTCTTCTCCTAACTATTTCAATCGATTGTTTAAGGGCAGCATTATTGATCGTAAGTAACCCAAATTTAGAAAATAAAATCTCTATCTCTTTATTAGATTTTTTTTTATATGTTAATTCATAAGACCTATAATTATCAATATACGGATTTACTAAATTTTCTTTTCTTGAATAAAAATACGTATCAAATTTTTCAATATCATCAATTAAAACAGTTAAAGACTGATTGTTGATCTTAAAATTAGAGAAATTAATATTATTTTTTTTAAGTAATTTTTTAATAGGTATTATTTTATCTTGTATTTTTTCTTGTACCAATGTGTCAGAATTGATTTCCAGCAGAAGATACGAGCCACCTTGAAGATCTAGACCCAAATTTATCTTTTTATCGATTAAAAGGTCTTCGTTATTTTGAAAATTTAAAGATGAAAAAAAAGCAATAAAAAAAAATATAAAATAGATTATAAGAGTATTTATTTTAGAAAAATTTAACACGAAAAAGAATTATTTTTTTACTTCTTCTTTTTTAAGTAAGCTAGTTATAGTTGATCTAATAATTTCTACTTTAGTATTTTCTCCAATTAAAACTTCTATACGGTCGTCTTCCATTACACGCTCAACTTTTCCAATAATGCCACCTGATGTAATAACCTCATCGCCTCTTTTTAGAGACTCAACCATAAATTTATGGTCTTTAACTCTTTTCTGTTGAGGCCTTATAAGAAAAAAATAAAAAATAATAAAGATTAATATTAAAGGTATAAATTGTGATATTCCTTGTCCACTCATGCAAACACAAATATAGGAAAAGAGTTACAGAAACAAGTAAATTTTAATTATATTTTATCTAAATTATTCATGTATTTTTTTAATACATTGGGAATATTTACAGAACCATCTTCGTTTTGATTGTTTTCTAGTAAAGCAATCATAAGTCTCCCAACAGCTAGTCCAGATCCATTCAAAGTACCCACAAATTCATTACCATTATCTGTTTTATATTTAGTAGACATTCTTCTAGCTTGAAATGAGCCGCATGAAGAACAGCTAGAAATTTCTCTATATTTTTTTTCTGAAGGTATCCATGCTTCAATATCATATGTTTTTTCAGCACTAAAACCCATGTCACCAGATGAAAGTAAGATTATTTGATAGGGAATTTGAAGTTTTTCTAAGATACTTTCAGCACAACTCAGCATACGATCAAGTTCTTTAATGCAGTTATTATTTTCTACAATACTGACAAGTTCGACTTTATAAAATTGATGCTGTCTAATCATCCCTTTAGTATCTTTTCCGTAACTTCCAGCTTCTTTTCTAAAACATGGGGTTGAAGCAACAAATCTTTGTGGTAAATCATTTTTATTAATAGTAGATTTTCTGACTAAATTAGTCAAAACGACTTCGGCAGTTGGAATTAAAAATTTTCTCTGATCAGAATTATCAAATTTTATCTCAAATTGGTCTTCCTCAAACTTAGGCAACTGACCTGTTCCAAACATAACATCTTCATTTACTATTAGAGGTGGTGAAATTTCAATATATTTAAATTCACCTACATGAATATCTAGCATGAAATTTATTAATGCTCTCTCAAGAAGAGCAAATTTATCTTTTAAAACTACAAATCTGGAACCGGATAGTTTAATTGATGTATCAAAGTCAATACTATTTTGAATGGAACCTATTTCAATGTGAGATTTTACCTTAAAAGAAAAATCTTTTACTATACCAAATTTTTTAATTAGTTTATTTGATTTTTCATCTTTACCTACAGGAACATCGTTAAGAGCTACATTAGGGAGTGAAAAAAGAATTTGATTTAAATTTTTTTGACTTTCATTTTGTTGTTTCGTTAGAGAAGATATCTCTTCTGATATATTTTTAGATTTTTCGAAATTTGATTTGTCTTTTAACTTCGATAAAGATTTTTTTTTTTGTTCAAGTGTTTCTTTTTTAAGAATTAAATTTCTATTAATTTCATCTAGTTTATTAAATTTTGTAATATCAAATTCTAAATTTCTATCACTAAATTTTTTTTTATAATTATCTAAATTTTTTCTCAAATCTTTAATATTATGCATTTTCTATATTTTCTTATTTTTTTTTTCTGTAAACCTCACAGTTATTATAGACAACTCATAAAGTAATAACAAAGGTATTGCTAAACCAACTTGAGTAATTGGGTCTGGAGGTGTTAAAATTGCAGCTACAGTAAAAATCATTACTATTACATATCTTCTTGTTTTTTTTAAATAAGTTGAATTTACAACGCCAATCCTTGCTAGTAAATTTAATAAAATTGGTAACTGAAAACTAATTCCAAATGCAAAAATTAATCTCATTATCAAAGAAAGATATTCGTTAACCTTGGCTTCAAGTTGTATGGGTAAACTTGAATTTGATCCCATTGTTTCAAATGATAAAAAAAATTTTATAGCTAAAGGCATAACAAGATAATAAACCAATAAACCACCTAATAAAAAAAGTATAGGGGTGAATATTAAATAAGGTAAAAGTGCTTTCTTCTCATTTTTATATAAACCGGGGGCTATAAATTTATAAATCTGAATTAATAAAACTGGACTGCCTAAAAAAATTGCAGCAAAAAATGCGACCTTTAAATATGTAATAAAAGTTTCATGTAATGCAGTAAAGATTAATCTTCTAGATATTGAGTCGCCTTTTACAGCTTTAGCATACGGATCTACTAAAAATGAATAAATTTGCTCTGCAAAAGTGTATGAAATAACAAATATGATTAAAATAAATAAAATAGTTTTAATCAGTCTAGAACGAAGTTCAGTAAAGTGACTGGTGAATGAATTATTATCACTCATCTTCTTTTTCTGTTATATTTTTTTTTGAGCTAGATTCATTAATTATATCTTCTTCGACATCAATATCTTTGGTTACAGAAGAAATTTCTCTCTGAAAGCTACTAATAGTGTTTTTTAATTTACCAAAATATGAACCAATTTTTTTTAATGCTACAGGAAATTCTTTTGGTCCTAGTACTAAAATTGCAATTATTACTATCGCTAATATCTCTAACCATCCAATTTGAGGCATATTAGATTATTTATTTTCAGAATTGGAATTATCTGAGTTATTATTGGAGCTATCATTTCCAGAATTATCATCGGATAAACCCTTTTTAAAACTCTTTATACCTTTTGCAAGATCACCCATAATACTTGAGATTTTTCCTTTACCAAAAAGTATTACAATTAATATTGCTACAATGATTATACCTGTCCAACCTATGTTTCCCATTAATTAGCTTATACATGATAAATCAAATTAAATAAATATCTTATTTCTCTTCTTCTGGAGCTTTTTTAATAGCCTCATCTATATCTTTATAGATATTATTTTGTTTTTCACCAATAGATTGCTCTTTAAAAAATTTACCTGTACCAAAAATTGATTTATCAATAACCGAAGTGTCAATTAGACCGGCTGATCCTAATTCATCGATGGTTGGTAAATCAGATAATTTCTGAACATTAAAATGATTTAAAAAATTTTCAGTAGTAGCATACTGGATTGGTTTGCCAATAATATCTTTTCTACCAGCAGGTTTAACCCAATCCAATTTAAATAAAATCTCTAAAGTATTGGAAGCAAACGCAACACCTCTAATTTCTTCTATTTCAGATCTTGTTACTGGTTGGTGATAAACAATGATTGCTAATGTTTCTATAGTAGATTTTGATAATTTTTTTTGTGTAGATTTTTGAAATGACATTAATTTAGATAAGTCCTCGGCAGTTCTAAAAGACCACTTGTTTTTTATACAAATTAAATTAATGCCTCGATTTTTGTAAGTCTTTCTAATTTTTTCTAAATTTTTTTTTATATTAGAGTTCGTTTGAAGTCTTTTTTCAATTGTTTCAATATCAAGAGGTTCTGAAGCTGCAAAAAGAATAGCCTCAATCTGTCTCTCTAATTTAGAGGGAGCAGAAGGGAAATTTATTACATTTTCTTTTTTTTTTTGCATATCAATATTTTTTGATCATTAGTTTATCAAATATTTTATTTTGTGATATTTTAACTATACCCTCTTTAGTTAACTCAAGACTGGCAGCAAATATTCCTGCCATACCTGTTTTTTTCATTTCTTTTTTTTTTATAAAATTCAGGAATTAATTCACTTACATTTTTCCAATCAATGATTTGATTTAAATTATTTTTAATTTGTTTAATAGCTTCCTCAGTAGTGTAAACTGGAAGTTTTGGTATACTAATATTTTGAAATGTTTTTTGCATTTGAAGATTAGAATATGTTTTTAATAATTCATAAAGAGTTATATCGTATATAGGTTTATTTATAGATCTAATACCGCCTCGCATACCTCTAGAAAAAATATGCACACCAAGTCTTTTTTTTTGTAGCATTTGATCTGATAAAATTCGAATTAATTCAAGTTTTTTTAATTGTAATTTCAATTTTTCGGCAACTTCTAAAGCTTTGAAATCATCTTCATCATCTTCTGGTAATAATAATTTTGATTTCAAATACGCAAGCCAAGTAGCCATTAATAAAAACTCAGAGGCTGTTTCTAAATTTAATTCTTTCTTATTTTTAATATATTCTAAAAATTGATCAGCTAATTGTGTTATTGAAATATCAGCTAAATCTACTTTTTGATTTTTTGCTAAATCCAATAAGACTTCTAATGGCCCACTATAGTTAGGTATATTAATAGATATTTGATTGGACTTAATTGATTCCATTACGGATTTTACCTTAAAATTTTATAAATTTCTGAAGTTTTTTGTGCTGTAAATTCATCAATATAAGGAACTGATTTAATCAATTTAAAGTTGTCATTTACATTTCCAGCACAATATAAAACTAAATTACAACCTGCATTTAAAGATTTTTTAGCATTAGTAATAAGATCGTATTTTAAAGCTTTCATAGATATATCGTCGGACATTAAGATCCCTTTATATCCAATTTTTTTTCTTATTATTTTTTTTATAATTTTTTTTGAAAAAGTCGCAACATTTTTAGAGTCTATTTTTTTATAAAGAATATGTGCTGTCATTGCTAATTTTGCAGAATTGTACTTAAATGGAAAAAAATCAATATTATCCAGTTCTTTGTAGCTTAAATTAACTTTTGGCATTTTAAAATGACTATCCGAAACAGCACAACCATGACCAGGAATATGTTTAACAACACAGATAATTTTATTAGATTGACATTGGTTGACGGTAATTTTTCCAAATTTTTTTACAATTTCTTTTTTACTCGAAAAACTTCGATTACCAATAACTTTACTAGTTGTTTTCCTTAAAATATCGAGAACCGGTATAGTATTAATGTTTATTCCAATATTGCGAAGATTTTTACACAATGCAGTTAAATAATTTTTGTATAATTGAATGCTCATCTTTTTATTTGATAAATATAATTTTCCAAAAAAATTTGCATCAATATTATGGTTAATTATTTTGCTCAGCCTGGTTACAGTTGAGCCTTCTTCATCAATTAGAATTGGAAATTTATTATCTTTTGTTATTTTCTTAATGTTTTTAATAAGAAGTCTTACCTGAGGAAGGGATTTGATGTTTCTTTTAAACAAAATTAAACCCCATGGACTCTCTTTAGTGAATAATAATTTTTCTTTATTTGTTAATTCAAAACCTTTAATGCTTATAATTATAGCTTTTTTTTTCATTTTGATTTTAATAAATTCCAAAAACTTCTAGGTTTTTTATTGTACGTATCTTCATTAATAGAATTGTTGAACTCAATTATGTTGTCCGTATCATTTAATAAAACCGGTAGATCGGTAATTTTATTATTTATAATCTGGTTTATATTTTTACGATTATAATGTTTTTCTTTTAAATTTTTATTTGATGAATAATACTTATATGTGTAAAAAAAAAAAATTAATATTAATAAAAAAAATAATATATTAAAAATCTTATTCATTACATTTTTTCGGGTAAAGAAACGCCTAAAATTTTCATGCCATTTTGTATCACAATGGTTACAAGGTTAATAATAGCTAAAATTTCTACTCTTTTGATCTTTCCATTATCTATAAATTTGTACTTGTCATCTTCGTTTCCTTTGCTCCAGTACGAATGAAATAAAGTTGATAATTCATATAAATAAAATGGGATTTTGTGTATTTCGAAATTTTTAGATGAAGACTCAACAATTTTAGGCCATTCGAATATTTTTCTAATTATCTTTTCTTCTTTTGAGTTTAATGCAAAATTTTGCTCATTTAATGAAATTTTACTATTTAAATTAATATTTAAAGCTCTGTGCAAAGAATTAATTCTGGCATACGCATATTGAACATAAAAAACAGGATTGTCTTTAGTTTTAATTTTTACTTTATCGAAATCAAAATCTAATTCTACGTCATTACTTCTATTTAGCATCATGAACCTTATCGGATCTTTATCTACTTCATTAAGTAAATCTTGAACAGAAATAAAGTCTCCTGCTCTTTTTGACATTTTAAAAGGTTTGCCATTTTTATAAAGTTTAACTAGTTGACACACCTTACAATTTAACTTTACTTTATTATTAGATAAAGCTGATACAGCCGCAGTTATTCTTTTAATATAACCGGTATGATCAGCGCCTAAGATATTAATTAAATTGTTGTAACTTCTATCTATTTTATCCATATGATAAGCAACATCATTAGCAAAATAAGTCCAAGTACCATCATTTTTTTGTAAAGCTCTATCTGTGTCATCATCAAATAAAGTAGATTTAAAAATTAATCTTTTTGTCTTTTTCCAATTTTCATTAATTTCACCCTTTGGTGGTGGTAAATACCCTTCTTCTACAAATTTTCTGTCAATTAGTTTTTTTACCGTCTTATTAACTAGATCTTTATTAACAAGATCTGTTTCGGAAATAAAATTATCATGTGAAATACCTAATGAATTTAAATCATTTTTAATTAATTCCATTGACTCTATAAGAGATTTTTCCTTAAGAAAATTAAAAATTTTATCATAATTATCAAAATTTATATTTTTGTTTTTGTCTAAAATTTTTTTTGCTATTTCTTTAATATATTGTCCGGGATATAAATTATCTTTAACAGGAAATTTTTCTTTAAATTTAATTTCTTTTATTCTTAAAAAAACAGATTCTACAAAATTGTCAATTTGATTACCGTAATCATTGATATAATATTCTTTGATAACAGTGTTTCCATTAAATTTTAGAAGATTAGCTAAAACATCACCGAATATGGCTCCCCTACAATGCCCTACGTGCATTGGACCCGTCGGATTTGCTGAAACAAATTCAATATTGTATTTATCGTTTGATATTTTTGACCCATAATCCTTGTTGTTTTTTAAAATTAAATTAATATTCTTTAACATCGCTAATTTTGATAATTTAATATTTAAAAATCCAGGCCCAGCTATTTCAATTACTTCAAAATTTTTAATTTCATTTTGAAATAGCATTTTCAATTGAGCTGCAAGATTATTTGGATTTATTTTATTCGATTTACCTAAAACTAATGAAATATTACAAGATAAATCAAAATTAAATTTTTCCGGCGGCACTTCTAGATTAACACTTTTTAAGTTATCAAGATTTATTAAATCTAAATTCTTTTTATGTCTTAAGACACAATCTTTGATTTCAGATAAATAATGATCAAATATATTCATTTAATTTTTTTATATAAATTTATGGCATATCTGTCTGTCATACCAGCAATATAATCACAAATTATTCTTTCCAAATTAGAATTTTTATATTTTTTAATATTAATATATTTTTTTGGATTTTTCATAATTATTAAAAACAATTTTTTAATTATTTTTTTACCATAATTTGTTTTTTTTTTTAACATTTTTATGAAAGTACATTTTTTCCTTCAAAAATTTTTTTATTTCTAAATCAAAACTTTTCATTTTATAAGAAAAACAAACTATTTTTTTCTCTGAGTTGTAAACTTCTTTTAGATTTTTAATTTTATTAGTTTTAATATTTTTTTCTGTAGTTTTAATTACATCTTTGACCATTTCATTTATAATATCTCTAATAATTTGCCTTACAATTAAATCTGCAGAATATTTTGTGAATTTACTTCTATGTTTAGAAATAATTTTATTAAGAACCGGGATATTTTTGAGATCATTTAATTTAAATAAATTTGATTTTAAGCCATCTTCTAAATCATGACTGTTATAAGCAATATCATCTGAAATTGCTGCTATTTGTCCCTCAAGAGATGTATTGTCCAAAAATTTTATTTTATTTTTGAAGAAATTTTTACCAAGTATTTTATCAAATTTAGTTTTGTTATTTACAGGACCATTGTGCTTTATTAACCCATCAAGAGTTTCAAGAGTTAGATTTAAACCATTAAAGTTATAATATCTATTTTCTAGTATTGTGATAATTCTTAATGTTTGAATATTGTGGTCAAAACCACCATAATTCTTCATACAATCATTGAGTGCTTCTTCTCCAGCATGACCAAAAGGTGTGTGACCAAGGTCATGTGCTAAACTTAATGTTTCTGATAAGTCTTCATTTAAATTAAAAAATTTAGATAGTGTTCTTGCAATTTGTGAAACTTCTAAGGAGTGTGTTATTCTTGTTCTAAAATGGTCTCCTGAAGTATTAACAAAAACTTGTGTTTTGTGCTTTAACCTTCTAAAGGCTGTAGAATGTATTATTCTATCTCTATCTCTTTGAAAATCATTTCTAAGAGTTGTTTTTTTTTCTATTTTAAACCTTCCTTTAGATGCAAACGGGACGGCTAATTTAGATAATTTGATAATTGATTTTTTTTGCATGCTTACTATATAGATTATATACTAGTTGTATTGTAATTATGGAAAAAAAAATTGATTTTACTAAAGAGGCTCTGAATGAGATTAGTAAAATTACACAAACTGGTGATAAAAAATATTTCAGAATAACAGTTAAAGGTGGTGGCTGTTCTGGCTTTAAATACAATTTTGGTTTTGACAAAAAATCAAATTTGGATGACGTTATTTTTGGCAATACTATAATAGATAAAGCATCTCTAGAAATTATTTCAGGATCTGTAGTGGATTTTAAAAAAGAAATGATTGGAGAGTCATTCGTAATAACTAATCCTAAGGCTACTGCGTCTTGTGGTTGCGGACTGTCATTTTCAATTTGATGAAAATTATCTCATGGAATGTAAATTCTGTTAGAGCTAGAATTGAAAATATTCTTAATTATATAAAAGATTCTAAACCTGATGTATTACTCTTACAGGAAATAAAAACCCAAGAGGTGAATTTTCCAAGAGATACTTTTAAAAATATCGGATATGAGTCTTACATATATGGGCAAAAAAGTTACAATGGTGTAGCGATATTATCGAAATTAAAGTTAAGTAATATTAACATTGATTTTATTAAAGATGAATTAAATCAAGCACGAATAATTACAGGTGAAATATTTTTAGGAAAAAAAAAAATTGACCTTATAAACATTTATGTCCCTAACGGCAATCCTATTGATACTCAAAAATATGATTACAAAAAAAGTTGGCTAGAGAAATTTATAAATAGCATAAAAAAAAGGTTAAAAAAAAATTCTAATATATTAATAGCTGGTGACTTTAATATTATTCCTGAAGAAATAGACGTACATGATTTTAAAAGATATGAAAATGATGCTTTAGGCAGACTAGAAATAAGAAAAAAATATAGAGAATTAATTAATTTAGGATTTAAAGATATCTATCGTTTACTAAATAAAAAAAAACAAGAATACACTTTTTGGGATTATTTTGCTGGGTCTTGGCAAAAAAATAATGGTATGCGAATAGACCACTTTCTTCTGTCAAATTCTTTAATTGAAAATGTATCATCAATTAATATTAATAAAGAACCAAGATCAAAAACAAAGCCATCTGATCATACGCCTATAGAATTAATTATTACTTAAATCTTAACTCTACCATAAGCATCCTCATATCTTACTATATCAGTCTCCTTTATAATTGAACCTAGTTGTGCCTCTATTATCTTAACTGGTATTTTATTAATGTTTTCTATTCTATGAATAGCTCCTTTTGGAATAAAAATAGTTTCATTTGTTCTTTTTAAAAATTTTTTTTTGTTAAGTGTTACTTTTGCAATACCTTGTGTTACAAGCCAGTGTTCAGACCTATGAAAATGTTTTTGTAAACTTAGGATACCATTAGATTTTACATATAATTCTTTAATTAAAAAATTTTTACCATTAAACAGATTTGTATAATTTCCCCATGGACGATAAAAAATATTCTTTTTTTTTATCAAATTTTTTTTATTTTTATTAAACATCATACAAATTTCTTTCCAGCTTCCCAAATCAGACCAAGGGATATTAAGTTTTATTGCGTTTATATCTTTTGTTTTTTCTAAAACCGCATAGTCGAAGGATTTAGCTGTACTTTTGATAAATGCTTTTTTATTTAAATAATAAGTATTTTTTGTAAAATTTGATTTTAAAACAGCCTCATGACAATTTTTGTAAGTTTTAAATTGATGTTTTTTAAAATTATTAATAATTGAGTCTTTTCTTAAAAAAAACATTCCTGAATTCCAGTAACCATTTTTTTTAATAAGATTCCTTGCTTTTAAATGACTGGGTTTTTCAATAAATTTTACAACTTGGTTAACTTTTTTATTTTTTTTAGTAAAAAAATAACCATATTCACTGGAGGGGTTAGTGGGTTTAATACCAAAAATAAAAATATTTTTATTAGTTAAGTATTTTTTATTTTTTTTAATTTCATTATAAAAAATATTTTCTTTTTCTATTAAATGATCAGCTGAAAGAAATAATAAAGGCTGTAAATCAGGGATATCTTTGATTAATGCGGCGCTAAGAATAGCTGGGCCAGTATTCATTTTGGCTGGTTCTAAAACAATTTTATATTTCTTAATTTTATGTTTTTTAAGATGTTTTTTTATTTCCTTTAAATATTTTAAATTTGTACTGATTATAGGTGCATCAAATATTAAGTTTTTAGTTCTTTCTAGAGTTTTTCCTAATAATGTCCAATTACCAAAATCAATGAATTGTTTTGCTTGGTGATTTTTTTTATTCGGCCAAAGTCGATTTCCTGAGCCACCACAAAGAATAACTGGTCTTATTTTCATTAAATATTTGAATATTCTTTAACTTCTTTTTTTTTACCCGGATGTGTTGGTGCGCCTAAATAAGCTGGACCAACTGTTTGAGCGTATTTCCACAATGTTCCTGAACCAAAACTAGATTTTTTTTCTTTCCATTTCTTTTTTCTGGTTTTTAATTGAGCTTTAGTTAAACGAACATTAATAGTTCCTTTTTTAGCGTCGATATCAATAACGTCTCCGTTCCGTAAGAGCGCTATGGGACCACCTACTGCAGCTTCTGGTCCAACGTGACCTACACAAAAACCTCTTGTTGCTCCAGAAAACCTTCCATCAGTTATCAAAGCAACTTTTTCACCTTTCCCTTGACCATAAATTGCTCCTGTTGTTGAAAGCATTTCTCTCATGCCAGGGCCACCTTTAGGTCCCTCGTATCTTATAATTATTACATCGCCATCTTTATATTTTTTTGTTTGTACAGCTTTCATTGCATCTTCTTCATTATCAAAACATCTTGCTTTTCCAGTAAATTGTAATTTTTTCAAACCAGCTATTTTTACAATGCCGCCTTCTGGAGCTAAGTTACCCTTTAAACCTACTACACCTCCATCAGGAGATAATGGATTATTAAACTCTCTTAAAACTTTTTGGTTAGTATTAAATTCTACGTTTTTTAAATTTTCTCTCATAGTTTTACCTGTAACTGTCATGCACTCGCCATGTATAAAGCCTCCTTCTAGTAAAGTTTTCAGCAGCATAGGAACACCACCGGCTTCCCACATATCTTTTGCCACATATTTTCCGCCAGGCTTCAAATCAGCAAGGTAAGGAGTTTTTTTAAATATTTTAGCTACATCCATTAGATCAAACTTAATTCCTATCTCATTAGCTAAAGCCGGTAAATGAAGTGCTGCGTTGGTAGAACCACCTGTAGCTGCAACAATGGTTGCTGCATTTTCTAAAGCTTTTTTATTAACAATATCTCTAGGTTTAATATTTTTTTCTAATAAGTTCATTATTGTTTTTCCGCTTTGATAAGCATATTTATCTCTTTCTTCATAAGGAGCTGGTGTACCAGCTGAATAAGGTAATGCTAATCCTATAGCTTCAGATACACATGCCATAGTATTAGCTGTAAACTGCCCACCACAAGCTCCGGCACTTGGACATGCTACTAATTCTAATTCTCTTAACTCTTCTGATGACATTGTGCCAGCCGAATGTTTTCCTACAGCCTCAAAAACATCTACGACAGTTACGTCTTTTCCTTTAAAACTTCCAGGTAAGATTGAACCACCATAAATAAAAACACTTGGAACATTTAATCTTAACATTGACATCATTAAACCTGGTAAAGATTTATCACATCCAGCTATACCTACTAAAGCATCGTAACAATGTCCTCTTACAGTTAATTCAGCAGAGTCAGCTATAATCTCTCTTGAAATTAAAGATGATTTCATTCCTTCATGACCCATTGCGATTCCATCTGTAACTGTAATTGTACAAAATTCTCTAGGCGTTCCACCTGTCTCTCGCACACCTTTTTTAACAGATTGTGCTTGTCTCATTAATGCAGTATTACACGGAGCAGCTTCATTCCATGTCGACACTACTCCAATAAAAGGTTTAGCAACATCTTCTTCTGTTTCACCCATTGCATAATAAAAAGATCTATGGGGAGCTCTATCAGCACCTAACGAGGTATGACGACTTGGCAATTTTTTTTTGTTAAATTTAGACATGTTTAATTTATACTTAATACAATACTTCTTAATTTTTCATCTTCAATAGTTAATTCGTTTAATAATTTTTGGTCATTTTTTATGATTTCTTTAGGTGCATTCTTCAAATAAGCTTGATTATTTAATTTATTTTTTAATCCATTAGATTGTTTTTCTAATTTAGCTAATTTTTGCAATATTCCGTCTTTTTGAGACATTAAATCAATATCTTCACTAAATTTAATAGAAACTTTTTCATTAAGAGTTAATATTTCTATAGCGTTAGTTTCTTTTTTTTCTAAAATATTATTTATTCTTCCTACTTGTTTGAATAAAGTTTTATGTTTTTTCACTAAAATTTTTAATTTTGAATTTTTTTCAGGAAAAAAAACATCACTGAATAATTTAGGGGTAACTTTCAATTCAGCTTTTGTAGATCTAATACTTGTTATAAATTCTATCAGATAATTAATATCGGTTTGATTTTTGTCATATTTATTAATTTTTTTATGCTCTGGCCACTTAGCAGAAATTAAGTTTGTTTTGAAAATTTTATTATAATTGTTTTTTAACCAAACACTCTCTGTGAAAAAAGGAATAAAAGGGTGTAACATTTTTAAAATATTTGCCATCATAAAAGATGAAAATAATCTAGCTTCCTTAATATCTGTTGCATTTTTTGAGATAAAAATTGGTTTTAAAAACTCTAAATACCAATCACAGTAAGAATGCCAAACAAATTGATAGATATATTTGGCAGCTTCATCAAATCTGAACATTTCAATATTTTTAGAAACTAGTTTTTGCGTTTTTATAAACTCGTTATATATCCACTGATTAATTGGAAGTTTAATTAAATTGTTATTTATTTTTTTATCAAATTTACAATTATTTAATTTTAGAAAATTATTAGCACTCCAAATTTTAGTAATAAAGTTTCTATTTCCAATAACTCTATCTTTAGATAATTTTACGTCTCTTCCAGGTGATGCCATTGATATTAAAGTAAATCTTAAACTATCTGCACTGTATTCATTAATTAACTCAAGTGGATCAATCACATTACCTTTTGATTTAGACATTTTTTGTCCTTTTTCATCTCTTACTAAGGCATGCACGTAAACTTTGTGAAATGGAGTTTGTTTATTAAAAAAATTACCCATCATAAGCATCCGAGCAACCCAAAAAAATATTATATCAAATCCAGTAACAAGTACTGATGTTGGATAAAATTTAGAAAGCTCTTTTGTTTTTGATGGCCAACCTAGCGTAGCAAATGGCCATAATGCAGATGAAAACCAAGTATCTAAAACATCTGTTTCTTGTTTGAGTGTAAAAGATTTTTTTTTATTTTTTTTCTTGGCTAATTTTAAAGCTTCTTTTTTATTCTCTGCAACAAAAATATTTTTATTGTCATCATACCAAGCGGGTATTCTATGACCCCACCAAATTTGACGTGATACACACCAGGGCTCGATATTATTCATCCATTGAAAAAAAGTTTTTGTCCAATTTTTTGGATAAAATGATGTCTTATTATCTTTAACAATTTTAATAGGTTTTTTTGATAATTTTTTTGCATCAACAAACCATTGTTTAGTTAATAATGGCTCTATAATAGTATTAGATCTGTCTCCGTAAGGTACTTTATTTTTAATAGACTCAATTTTAACTAATTGACCATTCTCTTTGAGTTTTTTTATTAAAAGTTTCCTAGCTTCAAATCTATCTAAACCTATGAATTCTTTAACACCATTTTTATTAATTGTTCCATTTTTTTCAAATATATTAATTATTTCAAGTTTATTTCTTTTACCTACAACGTAATCATTGAAATCATGGGCAGGAGTAATTTTAACAGCACCAGAGCCTTGTTCTGGATCAGCATAATGATCTGCAATAATCTTTATTGTCCTGTTTACTATTGGAATATTAACATTCGTGCCTATAAGGTTTTTATACCTGTCATCTTTTGGATTCACAGCTATTGCTGTATCACCCATCATGGTTTCTGGTCGTGTGGTGGCAATTGTTATTTTATCTTTTGAATTAAGTAAAGGATAGTCAATATAATATAATTGAGATTGTGCATCTCGTTGTACTACTTCTAAATCAGAAATTGCTGTTTGTAATTGAGTGTCCCAATTCACTAGTTTTTTATCTTTATAAATTAGTTTTTTTTTATAAAGATCCACAAAAACTTTGGTAACAGCTTTTGATAAATCTTCATCCATTGTAAATCTTGTTCTCGACCAATCACAAGAACAGCCTAATTTTTTTAGTTGCTCTAATATTACTTCACCAGACTCCTCTTTCCATTTCCAAACTCTTTCAATAAATTTATCTCTACCTAAATCGTTCTTGCTTAAACCCTCTTTTAAAAGTTGTTTTTCAACAATAGCCTGGGTAGCTATACCCGCATGATCTGTACCTGGTTGCCATAATGTTTCGAGACCTTTCATTCTGTTAAAACGAACTAGCACATCCTGAAGACTGTTATTTAAAGCATGACCCATATGCAATCTGCCAGTTACATTTGGAGGAGGAATTACAACTGAAAATTTTTTTGAAGATTTTCCTTTTTTTGCTTTAAAGCAGCCATTCTTAATCCAAAAATCTGAGATTTTTTTTTCTTCTTTAAGGTGATTGTATTTCTTAAATTCCATATTTATAGATTATTATGTAATTTACTTTATATCAAAAGGTCTACAACCTTAAATAGTTAGATTTTTCTTTATTAAAATAAACAAATGCTTTAAATAAATTGATATTAATGAATATTGGCCACGTGGCGGAATGGTTACGCAGAGGATTGCAAATCCTTTTATTCCAGTTCGATTCTGGACGTGGCCTCCAAAAATTAAGTTGTTTTATTTTACTAAAAAAAGTATGTTGCGTTTTATTCCTCGGTAGCTCAGTTGGTAGAGCAGTTGACTGTTAATCAATTGGTCGCAGGTTCGAGTCCTGCCCGAGGAGCCAACTAGCCGACTTTCTCAAATTTTGAAGTATTATTTAAGATTTGTAGAATTTTCTCTTTTTGAATTTTAGATAACGAGGAAAATGTTCGGCTTAGAAAAGAGTAATTTAAATCATCATTAGATTGATCTACAATATTAATATCTTTAAATTCTCTAAAATCTTCAAAAAAGTAAATAATTGGAACTTTTAAAAACTGGGATAATTGCATTAATCTATTTGAACTAACGCCGTTAGTACCTTTTTCATATTTCTGAATTTGTTGAAATGTAACGTTTATGGCTTGTGCAACTTTTGTTTGGGTTAAGCCGAGTGATAGTCTTCTCATCCTTAATTTTTTACCAAGGTGAATATTGAAATTTTCTTCCATTTGATCTCCCTTTTTTTTAATTATAAAACCTCAAAATGAACATTTTGGCAATAGTTAAAAAAAAGAATTTAGTCTCGAAAATAGGCAAAAAAAACTTTTTTTTCTATTGACTTTGAGTATAAAACTTTGAACTCAAAGGTAGCTATTTTACTTCTTTGATCCTATATTCCCAATAACCTGTCTTATCAAAAGCAGCTTTCACCCATAAGTATGTTTCTTCTTCATACCAGATATCCGTATTAAGTTTTTTGCTATCGGGTAACGTTTGATCAGATGATTTAAAATTAAAATGCAAAGTTTTATAAGTCTTGTCTCCAATATTAATTTCCTCCTTTCCAATAAATGTAACCGTTTGTTCAATTATTCTTCCCGATATTCCGCTAATTTGCGCTTTAGCTTTTACAATTTCGTGATTCCACCATGTTCCAACTATAAATTCCTTATTTGTTTTTCCTTTAAAAGAAGATCCGTCTATTATTAAGTTTTTATTATCAGCCGTAACATTAATATTTACATATCTGTCTTTTTTATTCTGTTTAGTTTTAGATGTATAACTTTTAAAATTTCCTTTTTTATAATTTTCTTCACTTTTGGCAAAATAATTATATAAATCTACACCTAGTTTTGTTATTTTAAAACTTACTTCGCTGACTATTGATAAATTTTCACCCTCTCTATTAAAGTTATATTTATGGTAACCTATAGATTTGTTATTTCTAAATAATTCATACTCTAAATAATTAAAATTGGCGTAATGCTCAACATGGCCAAAAGATTTTGGCATAAATATTAAAAATAATGCAATTGAAAGTAAAAAATTTTTCATATATTTAGTGATATGGATACTAACTCTGTCATATCTCAGATTGGAAATACACCATTAGTCAGATTAAAACAAGCCTCAGAATTAACAGGATGTAATATCTATGGTAAGGCAGAATATTTCAATCCTGGGGAATCCGTTAAAGATAGGGCGGCATTATTTATAGTTCAAGATGCCCTAAGAAAAAAGCTCATATCAAAAGGTGGAACGATTGTAGAGGGTACAGCTGGTAACACAGGTATAGGTTTAGCAATTGTATGCAAAGAATACGATTTAAATTTAAAAATAGTTATACCCAAGACTCAATCAATTGAAAAAAAAGAAACCTTAAAAAAATTAGGTGCTGAACTTATTGAAGTTGACGCAGTTCCATATTCTAACCCGAAAAATTACATCAAACAATCTAAGCAGATAGCTGA
>JBJLEC010000018.1:0-20476 GCA_045566115.1 Candidatus Pelagibacter sp.
CTAATCGTTTTGATATATGAAACTAAAAATCTACAAATAATAAATAAAAATATTAATAAAAATGATACACCTAACATTATTTGTATAGATTGACCGCTCTTTCCTCAAAAGATTTGGCTATTTTATTTAAACCTAATTCAAAAGATTTTTGCATAATTGCATTTAGGATGGGATTTTTTAGTTCGAAATCAATAAAAAATTCTAGTTGAGTTGCGTTATTTATTTCTTTAAATGTCCATTCATTTTTAAGATACTTTAATGGACCGTCAAGATTAGTTACAATTATTTTATCTTTTTCTTTATAATACGAAACTTGACTGAAAAAAGTTTCATTTAAAAGACTTTTACCAACTTTTAAATCACCATTGAAAGTAATTAAATCTTCGCTTTCATTTTTATCGTGTACCCTGCCTTCGATACACCAAGGAACAAATTGTGGATATTTCTCAATATCAAGAACCATTTCAATTAGCTGATTTTTTTTACAAGAGATTATTTTTTTTATTGATGCTGATGACATTCAAGCTTTTTATTTCTTGCACCCTGTAGTTTTCTAAAATCTTCGTCTGCATGATATGAAGATCTTGTTAATGGTGAAGATGACACCAATAAGAAACCTTTTGTTTTAGCTATAGTTTTTAATTCATAAAACTCATCTGGGTGGTAATAACGATTTAAAGGATGGTGTTTAGCTGATGGCTGCAAGTACTGGCCTATAGTAATAAAATCAACTTCTGCAGATCTTAGATCATCCATTACTTGAATAATTTCCTCTTTGTTCTCACCTAAACCAACCATTATACCTGATTTAGTAAAAACTTTTTTGTTAAATTTTTTTGCATTTTTTAAAAGCTCTAATGAAGCAAAATATCGAGCACCTGGTCTTACTGTTGTGTAGAGTCTTGGCACTGTTTCTATATTGTGATTAAAAACATCGAGATCTGCTTCAAGTACTTTTTTATATGCATCACCTTTTCTTAAAAAATCTGGAGTTAGCACTTCAATCGAAGTATCAGGATTTTTCAGTCTTGTAGCGTTTATTACTTTATAAAAATGATTTGAGCCTCCATCTACAAGATCGTCTCTATCAACTGAAGTTATTACAACATGCTTTAAATTTAGGGTTTTAACAGCATTTGAAATTTTTGCTGGCTCATACATATCTAAAGAAGTCGGTTTTCCAGTTTTTACATCACAAAATGCGCAAGCTCTAGTGCATGTATCTCCCATTATCATAAAAGTAGCATGCTTTTTGCTCCAACATTCAGTTATGTTAGGACAGTTAGCTTCTTCACAAACAGTAACTAAATTATTTTGATTTACAACTTGTTTAGTCTGAAAAAAATTTTTGAGTCAATAATTTTAGATCTAATCCAGTCTGGTTTTTTTTTTATAGGATTAATTGGTTTATTTACTTTCTCTGGATGTCTAATTTTTTTTTTCATTTTAACTTAATAATTGTTTCACCTTCAGCTACATAATTAAATTTTTCTCTATATAGCATATCAATATAATCTGGATCATTTTTATTTATTAATGAAATTTTATGATCCAAATCATTTAATTTTATAGTCAAGTTTTTTTCTTTTAATGCTAATTGGTTATAAGTGTTTTTTTTGTCAAAATATGAAATTAAACCTCTTTCACCTCCGATAAGATTAATACCTATATATAAGGTAAAGAAAATATTTAATAAGATGAATTTTCTTTTTTTTAAAATTTCAACAAGATCCATTTATTGGATTCTAGCCATTTTAGCTTCATTGCCAAGTTCTTCTTCAACGCGCAATAATCTATTATATTTAGCGACTCTTTCGGATCGTGCAAGAGAACCTGTTTTTATTTGTGATGACATTGTAGCCACTGCCAAATCAGCGATAAAAGTATCTTCTGTATCTCCAGATCTATGTGAAATTATGGTATGAAAATTTGCTTTCTTCGCCTTCATAATAACATTTAATGTCTCTGTTAAAGTTCCGATTTGATTTGGCTTAATCAAAATACTATTTGCTGATTTATTTTGAATTCCCTTTTCTAATCGTTTTGTATTTGTTACAAATAAATCATCTCCAACTATTTGAATTTTATTGCCAATAACTTCTGTAATTTTTTTCCAAGACTCCCAATCATCTTCAGCAAAAGGATCTTCGATGGATTTAATAGGATAATTTGAAGTAAGTTTTTCATAATATCTAATAACATCATCAACTTTTGTAAAGTTTTTAGATTGAATGGAGTATTCTCCTTTTTCGTTTATTAGTTCATTAGCCGCAACATCTAAACAAATAACAATATCAATTCCTGGTTTAAGTTTAGATTTTTCTATTGCTTGAACGATCAGCTCAAGTGCTTCTTCGTTGCTTTGAATTGAGGGAGCAAATCCCCCTTCATCTCCTACATTAGTAAGCATTTTTTTTGATTGTAATAATTTTTTTAAACTTTGAATTACAAAAAAACATTTTTCTATTGCGTCCATAAAATTTTTAGCTGAGTCTGGTCTAATCATAAATTCTTGAATATTCAAATCATTATCAGCATGTGCACCACCATTAATAATATTCATTAAAGGAATGGGTAAAGAATATGATTGGCCTAAATTTTTAAAAAGAGATTTTTTTTTTAATATTGCAGAACATTTAGCATTAGCCAGTGAAACAGCTAAAGTAGCATTAGCACCAAGATTTTTTTTATTTTCACTTCCATCAAGTTCTAATAAAATTTTGTCAATATTTTCTTGTTGATTTGGATTTAGACCTTTAAGTTTATCTGAAATTTTGTTGTTAATATTTTCTACTGCTGTATTAACACTTTTTCCTAAAAATTTATTTTGATTTTTATCTCGTAACTCATAAGCTTCGTATGCGCCTGTAGATGCGCCTGAAGGAGATATTGCTGTTGCAGATATATCATTATCTAACAAAACTTCTGCTTCAACAGTTGGGTTTCCTCTGCTGTCAAAAACTTGTCTTCCTTTAACATTTTTGATTTTATCCATTTTTTTATTTAACTAATTTATCAATTTCAATTAATTTTTTTAATAAAGCCTTGACCTCATTTAATGGAACCATATTCGGCCCATCTGATGGTGCACTGTCTGGATCTTCATGAGTTTCCATAAAAATTGCTCCAACTCCTACTGCGATAGCTGCACGAGCTAAGTAAGGAACGAACTCTCTTTGACCACCGCTCTTTTCACCCATACCGCCTGGTTGCTGAACCGAGTGTGTTGCGTCAAAAACTATTGGGAAACCAAATTTAGACATTATTGGTAAAGCTCTCATATCAGATACGAGTGTGTTATAACCAAAGCTTGCACCTCTTTCCGTGATTAAAATATTTTTATTTCCGGAATCCTCAATTTTTTTAATTACATTTAACATGTCCCATGGTGCTAAAAACTGACCTTTTTTTACATTTATTATCTTTCCTGTTTTAGCAGCTGCTATTAATAAATCTGTTTGTCTGCACAAGAAAGCTGGAATTTGTAAAACATCTACGTGATCAGAAACAATTGAACATTGTTCAACTGTATGAACATCTGTCAAAACCGGTAAGCCAACCTCTTTTCTAATTTTATCAAAAATAGGTAATGAATTTTCTAATCCCATTCCTCTTTTTCCTTTAAGACTAGTTCTATTGGCTTTATCAAATGATGTTTTATAGATAAGATTAACTCCTAATTCACTTGTAATTTTCTTAAGTTCAGTAGAAATCTTAATTGCATGTGCCTCATTTTCTAGCTGGCATGGTCCAGCAATTAATGTAAATGGTTTATCATTAGCAATTTCAAAATTAGTGCATCTTACTTTATGATTTATCATTATTTATTCGATTTGATTTTTGCGGCCTTTATAAAAGAAGAGAATAAAGGATGTGGAGCTAAAGGTCTAGATTTAAATTCTGGATGAAATTGGACTCCTATGAACCATGGATGGCCTTTAAGTTCAATAATTTCTGGCAATTTTTGATCTGGAGATAGACCAGAAAAAATCATACCTTTATTTTCAAAGTTTTCTTTGTAATTGATATTAACTTCATATCTATGACGGTGTCTTTCATTTATTTTTGTAGTTTTGTAAATTTTATTAATTAATGAATCTTTTTTAAGTTTAGCTTTATAACTACCTAATCGCATTGTTCCACCAAGATCTTTATTAGTTCCTTTTATTAATTTTCCGTCTTTTATCCATTCACTCATCAATCCAACTACTGAAGCTCTTGATGGGCCAAACTCGCTTGATGTTGCTTTTTTAATATTCAATTTATTTCTAGCAAATTCTATAACTGCCATTTGCATTCCAAAACAAATTCCTAAAAAAGGAATATTGTTTTCTCTTGCATAGTGAATTGCTGCAATTTTACCTTCAGTTCCTCTTTTGCCAAAACCTCCTGGTATTAAAATCCCAGAAACTTTATTTAACTTGTTTTTTATTTCACTTGGTTTTAAAAAATCAGAATCAATTCTAACCAAATTAACTTTTAAATTATTCGCTATCCCTCCATGCGTTAAAGCTTCATCTAAGGACTTGTAAGCATCTTTTAATTCTACATATTTTCCAATAATAGCGATATTAACTTTATTTTTTGTATTTAATACTAGATGAGTTATTTTCTTCCATGGTTGAAGATTAACTTTTTTTTTAGTCTTAATATTAAAAAAGTTTAATACTCTCTCATCTAATTTTTCTTTATTAAAGCTAATTGGTGCTTCATAAATAGTTTTTACATCAACTGTTTCAATAACATCATCTATTGAAACATTGCAAAATAAAGAAATTTTTTTTCTTTGATTTAAAGGAATAGATCTTTCTGATCTACAAATAATAATATCAGGTTGTATACCGATGCTTCTAAGTTCTTTTACTGAATGTTGAGTAGGTTTTGTTTTAATTTCATCGGAGGCTTTCATATAAGGAACTAAAGTTAAGTGTATAAATAATGTATTTTTTCTTCCACTTTCATTTGAAAATTGTCTAATAGCTTCTAAAAAAGGTAAACTTTCAATATCACCTACGGTTCCGCCAATTTCACAAATTACAAAATCTTCCTTAGAAACATCTTGTTTGATAAATTCTTTTATTCTATTAGTAATATGAGGAATAACTTGAACTGTTTTGCCTAAATATTTACCTTGTCTTTCTTTTTTTAAAACGTCACTATAAATTCTACCTGTTGTTATATTGTCAGATTTTTTAGCTGAAATTCCTGAAAATCTTTCGTAGTGACCTAAATCTAAATCTGTTTCTGCCCCATCATCAGTTACAAAAACCTCACCATGTTGAAAGGGACTCATTGTTCCCGGGTCAACGTTTAAATATGGATCAAGTTTTCTAATTCTAACTTTATATCCTCTTGATTGTAATAGGTAAGCTAATGAAGCTGATGATAATCCTTTACCTAAAGAAGAAACCACGCCGCCAGTTACGAATATATATCGCGTCATGGAAGTATGTTATACTTTATATTTAATGAATTACAAAGTCTAAATTATTTAGGTTGGGGAATTTGTGGAAGGTTAGAATTATCTTCTTCCTCTTTCTCTTTTTCAAGAACAGATTGTGTTTCACGAAGCTCATCTCTTGATATTGCAACAATTGTGACACTGCAAATAATAAATAAAGTAGCAATAATAGCTGTAAATTTTGTTAAGAAAGTTCCCATACTTCTTGCAGTCGTGAAATTATCTTGTGAAACACCTAAACCTAGCGCCCCACCTTCAGATCTTTGTAAAAGAATAGCAATGATTAAAACAACGGCTAAAATTATATTAACGAAAATTAGTAAACTTTCCATGGTGCTTATCTATAGTAATTCTTTATTATATCAATAAATTTTTTAGATGATTTAGAAGCCCCTCCTATTAAAAAACCATCTATTTCTTTAATTTGATTAAACATTTTAACATTACTTCCGTCTATAGACCCTCCATAAAGGACGGCAGGACTATTTTTTTTAAATAAATTCTTAAGTACTTTTTTAATATGAATTGTCGTTTTTTTTAATTCTTTTGCTGTAGGTATTTTGCCCGTTCCAATGGACCAAATAGGTTCGTAAGCAACTATAATATTATTCTTATTAAATTTTTTTTCTAAAACTTTAGTTAATTGTCTTTTTAAGACACGTAATGTTCTATTATTTTTTTTTTCAGATTTATTTTCACCTATGCAAAAGACAACTTTTAAATTATTTTTTAAAGCAAATTCTACTTTTGATTTTAACATTGAGTCGGTATCGCCTTCACCCCTGTTATCTGAGTGACCAATTAAGGTATATTTAGCTCCAACACTTCTCAACATATATGGGCTAACAGCAGCTGTATTGGATGAAAATTGATCTTTTTGATAACAGTTTTGTGAGCCAATAGAAATTTTTTTATTTTTGAAATATTTTGAAAAAGTTTCAATCAACGTATAAGGAGGGGTAATTATAACTCTATATTTGTTTCGATTATTATCTTTAGAATAAAATGAGTTAATTTTGTTTAGTATATTTATAGACTTTGGAACGCCAAACATTTTCCAATTTCCGATAAAATATCTCATAATTTGCCTTAATTAAAAATTTGATTTATAGAAGTATAAAATTAACGTATTAAATTATTATAATGGCAACTTCAATAGGAAAATTATCAAAATCTTTTTTTATTAAACTCTTGGTAGGTATCATTATTCTCCCATTTGTGTTTTGGGGTATGGGCGATGTATTTAGAGGCGGTAATCAAAATGTTGTTGCTACTATAGACTCAAAAAAAATTAGCACTCAAGAATTTCTAAATTATCTAAGGCAAATAAACCTAAATGAGGAGCAGATAAAAAGTTTACCAAAAACTGATTTGGTTGAACAAATATTATCTCAATACATAGGTCGAAAAGTTATGGATTTAGAAATAAAAAAAAATGGTGTTGTTGTTAACGATAATGCTCTTAGAGATTTAATTAAAAATGATAAGCTTTTTTTTAAGAATGATAAATTTTCAAGAACAGAATATGAAAAATTTCTTATAAAAAGTGGAATAACAGCACCTCAATTTGAAACCAATATTGTTGAACAAGAAAAAAGAAGGCAATTCTTAAGTTCTTTAGCTGGAGGTATTGTTATTCCCGAAACTTTAATTAATCAAGAATTTAAAAAAGAAAATCAAACTAAAACAATACAATACATCGATCTTGAAAAATACTATAATAATAATAAACCCACTGCAGAAGATATTAAAAAACTTTATGAGAGAAATAAAAATATATTTTTCGTTGAATTTAAATCTATTCAATACGCAGAAATCAAACCTGCTCTTGTGAGTGGAAAATCTGAATACGATGAAGCATTCTTTAAACAACTTGATATTATTGAAAACCAAGTTTTAGATGGCAAAACTTTTGATGAAACTACTAAAGATAATAATTTGAAAATAGTTAAGATTAATAAAATTAATGCAAAAAAAGAAGATCAGAGTAAAAATAAAATAAATAATTTACCTGATGGGTTGTTCAATAAGCTTTATAATATTAAGTCTACAAAATTACCTGAAGTTATAAACATTGAAAATAAGTATTACCTTGCTGAAATTAGTAACATTGAGAAAAAAAATAAATCAATTAATGACCCGGAAGTTCAGGAAGCTTTAAATGCTCAATTAAATTTTAAAGAAAAAATTGAAAAAAATACATCGATAGCAAAAGAAATTAGTTTGGGGGCATACAACGGTAATAATTTTAAAAAGTTTGCTGATGATAACGGTTTGGAAGTAAAATATTATAAACTCTCTAGTTTAAAACAAAATGATATTTTTGGAGAAGGTATAGTAAAAAGAATTTTTCTAACAAATGATAACGAAACTAACCTAATAACTAACAGCACCTTAACAAAAACTTTTTTAATATCAACTAAAAAAACTGAATATAAAAAATTAAATAAATCTAGTAATGACTATGAAAAATATGAGGCTAAAGCACGATTAAATTTGATTAATAAGATTTACAAATCATATGATGATAGTGTTAATCAAAAATATAAAGTTGAATTAAACCAAAGAACTATCGACCGTGTTAAAAATTCATTTTAATGAAAATAAATATAAGTTTTAAAGAGTTTAAAAACAATTACTCTAAAAAAAAACACCAAATTTTATTTAGATCAAGATCTTGTAAAAACTATTTCAAAGTAGAGAATTTATTTAAATTTCTTCTAGCAGAGAAAAATAGCTTTATTTTTGAGTCAGTTGAAAAGGGGACTATTAAAGGACGTTATACTATAATTGGGTTAAATCCTGATAAAATATGGGATATTAATAAAAATACTATAACTCTAAATAACTTAGGAAAAAAAAAGTAAAATTAAAGCTGATCCTTTAAAGTTTATTAACAAATTAATTAAAGATTTTAAGATCAAAATACCTAGTCAACTACCTTCAATGGCTTCTATGTTAGTGGGATATTTTTCATACGATGTAATTCGTTATATAGAAAAAATTCCTAACAATTGCAAAGATGATTTGAATATTCCCGATGTTAGATTATCGAGGCCTAAAAATTTAGTTGTTTATGATAACTTAAAGAAAATAATTTATTATGTGGAAAATGTTTATGCAGATACAAAAATTAAAGATTGCAAAGAGCACTATGACTCTGCAAACAAAAAGTTTGATTTATACGAAGACTTTGAAAATATAACTCTTCCTGATCAATTCACATATAAACCAAACAAAAATTTAATTAAATCCAACACGACTAAAGAAAAATTTAAATCTTTAATAAAAAAAGCAAAAAAATACATTCAAAAAGGTGATATTTTTCAAGTTGTTTTAAGTCAAAGATTTGAAAGAAAATTTAATAAGAAACCAATCGAGATTTACAATTATCTCCGAAAATCGAACCCTTCTCCTTTTATGTTTTATTTTAATTATGATGATTTTAATATTTTAGGAAGTAGTCCAGAAATTTTAGTAAGGCTTAGAAAGGGAGAAGTTACTATAAGACCTATTGCAGGTACAAGACCTAGAGGTAGAAGCGATAAAGAAGACAAAAAATACGAATTAGATCTTCTTAAAGATAAAAAAGAATTAGCTGAACATTTAATGTTACTAGACCTAGGTAGAAATGATGTTGGCAAAGTTTCTAAAGTAAACTCAGTCAAAGTTACTGAGAAATTTAAGGTAGAACGATATTCGCATGTAATGCATATAGTTTCTAATGTAATTGGTAAGTTTAATAATAAATTCTCATTATTTGAAACACTATTGTCAGGTTTTCCAGCTGGGACAGTTAGTGGTGCTCCAAAAATAAGAGCTATGGAAATTATTGACGAACTTGAAAAAAATAAAAGAAAATTGTATGCGGGTGGTATAGGATATTTCACTCCTAACGGTGAATTCGATACTTGTATAGCTTTAAGAACAGCGTTAATTAAAAATAATAAGTTTTATGTTCAAGCAGGGGCTGGAATAGTAGCAGATAGTAAGCCCGACAAAGAATATGCTGAAACAATTAATAAAGCTAAAGCACTAATGAGAGCTGTAGATTAAATGAAAATATTACTTATAGATAATTACGATAGCTTTACTTACAATTTGTTTCATTACATTTCTAATTTTAAAAAAAATGTTGATGTTGTTAGAAATGACAAAATTAAAAGTAAAACAATTTTAAGAAAAGGTTATGATAAAATCGTTATATCTCCTGGGCCAGGAAATCCTAATCAAGCAGGAAACTGTTTAAAAATTGTAAAAGATATCCATAAAAAAATACCTATTCTTGGAGTTTGCTTGGGACATCAGATAATTGGTCAAGTTTTTGGAGGAAAAATTGTGAGAGCAAAAAACTTAATGCATGGAAAAACAAGTAAGATTAAGCACCAAAAAAAAGGTCTACTTAGAAATATTCAAAATAATTTTGAAGCTACTAGATATCATAGTCTTACAATTGACCGAAAAACCTTCCCAAAAGACCTAATTATTACAGCTGAAACTAAAAACAAAACAATAATGGGTTTAATGCATAAAGACTTTAATATTCATGGGTTTCAGTTCCATCCTGAAAGTATTAGTACTAAAATAGGCATGAAATTAATAAAAAATTTTATAGCTAATTAATATGACAGACATTGTAGAAAATTTAAAAAAAGGCCAAAATTTAACCTTTGAGGAAAGTAAATCTCTTTTTTCCAATTTAATGGAAGGGAAATTTGATGAGACTGCAATCATAGAGATATTGGAAGATCTGATTAAAAAAGGAGAAACTAAAGATGAACTTGCAGGCGGAATTTATGTTTTAAGAGATAAAGCAAATAAAGTTAATGCAGATCCTGATACAATAGACACTTGCGGTACTGGCGGAGATGGTCAAAACTCCTTAAATATTTCTACAGCAGCTGCTATTGTTTTATCTAGTATGGGAATTAAAGTTGCTAAACATGGAAATAAGGCAGTTTCTTCCAATTGTGGATCTGCCGATGTTTTAGAAGCTTTAAGAATTAATATAAATTTAAAACCCAATGAAGTTGAAGATAGTATTAAAGAATACAATTTTGCCTTTATGTTTGCTCCAAACTACCATTCAGCAATGAAATATGTTGGACCAGCAAGAAAGAAAATGGGTAAAAAAACTATTTTCAATTTAATTGGTCCTTTAAGTAGTCCCGCACAAGTTAAAAGACAAGTGATTGGTGTTTTTGATAAAAAATGGATGAAGCCCTTTGCGGAAGCGTTAAAGGAAAATAATGTAGTTCATGCATATATTGTTCATAGTGATGATGGTATGGATGAAATTTCTCCTTTTGCAAAAACAAATATTGTGGAACTAAAAGATGGGAAAATTAATGAATTTATTATTGATCCTAAAGATTTAGGAATTAACTCTGGTAATAAAGATAATTTAAAAGGGAAAAATGCTGAATATAATGCTGAAAAAATTATAGAAATTTATAAAGGTAAATCAAACGAATTTTCACAATCAGTTGCCTTAAATGTAGCTGCTGGACTAATCGTTTCTGGTAGCGAAAATAATTTTAAGACAGCTTTTGATAAGGCTTCTAAACACTTGGCTTCTGGAAATGTATTTCAACACCTTTCTAAGTTACAATCAATTTAATGACAAATATTTTAGAAAAAATTATTCAAGAAAAAAAGGAAACTTTAACAGAAATTAAAAAAAATAACTCTTTAGAATCTTTAGAAGATAAGATTAAGACTGTTAATACTTTTTTAGATTTTAAAAACGCAATTAGTAATAATAAGAAAATATCTCTTATATCTGAAATTAAAAAAGCAAGTCCATCAGCTGGAATATTAGTTAAAGATTTTAATCACCTAAATATTGCTAAGTTATATGTTGATAATGGAGCGACATGTTTATCTGTTTTAACTGAAGAGAAGAATTTTTTAGGTAAGCTTGACTATATAAAGGATATTAAAGATAATTTTAAAATTCCTATTTTAGCTAAAGACTTTTTTATTGACCCCTATCAAGTTGCGCTATCAAAGAGTTATGGTTGTGACTGTATATTAATCATTATTGCAGCTCTCGATAAAAAACTAGCAGATGAAATCTATGCGGAAGCATTAAAACATAATCTTTCTGTTATTGTAGAGGTTCATAACGAAAAAGAAGCTGATACTGCATTAAAGTATGATCAGGCTTTAATTGGCATTAATAATAGAAATTTAAAAACTTTAGATATTTCAATTAACAATACAATTTCTATGTTTGAAATTTTAAAAAATCATAAAGGCCCTCTTATTTCTGAAAGTGGAATTAAGGATGAAAAAGATGCAAAATATATCTATGAAAAAACTGGAATTAAAAATTTCCTAATTGGAGAATCACTTTTAAAATCTGACAATACTGCCGAATTAATGAGAAGATTTACTCAAATAATTCAATAAAATAGACGCTTATTTCAAGTTGTAATTTAAATAGAACTTTTGTAGAACATAGATGTACAAGGTTTGTTCTATGCTTACAAAAAAACAAAAAAACTTACTATTATTCATCAATAAGAAGATTAGATCTTCAGGAATATCTCCATCATATGAAGAGATGAAAAATTCACTCAACCTTAAGTCGAAATCAGGAATACATAGATTAATTTCTGCTTTAGAAGAAAGAGGATTTGTTAAAAGATTAGCGCATAAAGCAAGAGCCTTAGAAGTGGTAAAACTTCCTGAAAACGCAAGTGCTAACGATATATTTAATTCGTTTACACCAAGTGTAATCAAAGGTGGCCTTGATAAAAATGAAACTAAATCAACTGATATTTCTGTATTAGGAAGCATTGCTGCAGGAACTCCAATAGAGGCTATTCAACAAGAAGTTGATAGAGTGGCATTACCAGAAGATTTACAAAATAATGGTGAGCACTACGGATTAAAAGTTAAAGGTGACTCAATGATTGAAGCAGGTATTAACGACGGCGATACAGTGATTGTAAAAAAAGCTTCAAATGTTGATAGCGGCCAAATTGCAGTAGTTTTAATTGATGATCAAGAAGCAACATTAAAAAGAATTAGAAAAAAAGGAAATACTATTGCTTTAGAAGCAGCTAATAGAAACTACGGAACTAAAATATACGCATCAAATAGAATAAAAATTCAAGGTAAACTCGTTTCTTTATATAGAAACTTTCACTAAAATAGTCTAATAAATTCAAATGTCTTTTAATTGTAGGTTTGCGCCCTCTCCTACTGGGCCTCTTCATATCGGTGGTGTTAGAACAGCTTTATTTAATTGGTTGTTAGCTAAAAAGAATAAAGGAAAATATTTCTTAAGAATAGAAGATACAGATAAAGAAAGATCAAAGGACGAATTTAAAACACAGATTATCTCTTCTCTAGCTTGGCTTGGGATTGAGCACGACGGAGATGAATATATTCAATCAAAAAATATTACTAAACACGTTGCTATAGCGGAAGAACTTATAAAAAAAGGTTTTGCTTATGAATGCTATTGCTCTGAAGAAGAAATTAATGAGCAAAAAGAGAAATGCAAGAAACAAGGAATGCCTTATGTTTATAACAGGAAGTGGAGAGATGCTAAAGATCTTGAAATTCCAAAAGGTATTAAACCTGTTATAAGATTTAAAAGTAAGATTTCAGGCAATACAATTATAAAAGATTTGGTCCAAGGTGAAAGAAATATTTCTAATTCTACTATTGAAGATTTCGTTATTTTAAGAAAAGACAAATCACCTACATATCAATTATCAGCAACTGTGGATGATCATGAAATGAATATTACGCATGTAATACGCGGTGATGATCACATGATTAATTCATTTAAACAAAAACAAATATATGATGCAATGGGATGGGAAGTTCCAAACTTTGCACACATACCTTTAATCCATAGTGAACAAGGTAAAAAATTATCAAAAAGAGATAATGCCTCTACATTAGAAGATTACGTAAAAATAGGAATTATATCTGATGCATTGAGAAATTATCTTTTAAGACTTGGCTGGTCTTACAAAGATAAAGAGATATTTACTAAACAAGAAAGCATTGATTTATTTGATTTAAGTGGGGTCGGTAAATCACCTTCTAAACTAGATATGTCTAGAATTCTCTCAATTAATGAGACTTATATAAAAACCATAGATGAAAAAGATTTATTCAAATTTTTCAAAGAATATGTTTTAAAATATAAAACAGATATTGATCAATCTAAAGAGGCCGTACTTATTAAATCAATGGGTTTCTTAAAAAATAAAGCAAAAACTTTAGAAGATATTTGGAATAACGCTCAATATATACTCAAAGATACAGTGGAAATTAGTGTTGAAGACAAAAAACTTATTGATGATTTATCTAAAAAAATAATTAAAGAATTTATAGATGAATATGAAAAATTAAGTTCATTATCAAAAGAAACACTTGAGCCAGTAATAAAGTCTTTAATCGAGAAACATAAAACAAACTTTAAAGGAGTTGGTCAACCTTTAAGAATAGCTCTAGTTGGTTCTAGATTTGGACCGGGTCTATACGATGTAATTTTATCTTTAGATAAAACTGAAATAGTAAAAAGATTAAATAATATTAAATGAAAGAAGCAGTCTCTTTCAGAGTAAGAAAAAGTTCAATTTACGATAAAAAATCAAACACTCCTTTTAAAATAAGCAGATCTAAGTTTTTTAACTTTCTAAGTTGCAAAAGGTGCTTTTATCTAGATCGAGTAAAAGGATTAAAAGAACCTTCTATGCCTGGCTGGGCTTTGAATATTGCAGTCGATGAATTATTAAAAAAAGAATTTGATATTTACAGAAACCAACAAAAACCTCATCCAATAATGACAAAACATAATTTAAATTATGTTCCTTATCAGCATAAAGACTTAGATATTTGGAGAAATTCTCTTAAAGGCGGAATTTCTTACTTGGATGAGAAAACTAATCTTATTATTCACGGTGGAATTGATGATTTGTGGTTTGATTTAAAAGAAAAAAAATTAATCGTTGTAGATTACAAAGCTCAATCTTCAACATATCCCGTTACAGTATCTTCTTATTTAGCTTCAGAATGGCATCTAAGTTATAAACTTCAGATGGATATTTACGTTCATATTTTAAGAAAGATGAATTTTAAAGTCTCAGATCTATCATATTTTTATGTTTGTAATGGTGAAAAAACAAATGATAAGTTTGAAAACAAAATAGATTTTAACACTACTTTAATACCTTATCGTGTAAACACTTCTTGGATTGAAAGTAAATTAACTGAGATGAAAAGTGTTTTAAATTCAGAAACGATTCCTGAAGTAGAAAAAACATGTGAGAAATGCGCGTATTTAAAAGGTGGAAAAGAATTTTAATATATTAATTATAAGCTTCTGTTGACATATAATCATTGAACTCATTATTCGAAATAGATACTGCTAGTTTATCAGCAAACTGTGGTTCTAATTCTTTACTCCAATCAGTACAAGATATTGATAAATTAAAATATTTTGCTTTAGAACTTAGGCTAATACTTGTTCGATAATACTTACTGTTTCCACTGCTGTCATAATTGTGTTTTCCTGTATCAGTATCGACTTTAGGGTCATCTAAATCTTTCAATATATCTTTTACAATCTCATCTTTTAATTTTAAACATTCATTAAAATTTTTGTTTTCAAAAGCTTTCATACCTTCAATTGCAACTATTTTATACTTCTTATCATTATTTTTAACATGAAATTGAACCCCATCGTAATTTTCAGATTTATATTTCGCACTCCCAAAAGAAAAATATTTTTTATTATTATAATAAAATTTTTTAATAATTTCACTTTCTTCGAAAAAATCTAGAAGGCTGTCTCCTATACTAATGCCTTCTATTTCAAAATCTTCAATTTCACTTCCTTCTGCATATGAAAAAAAACTTAAGATTAAAATAATTAAAAATTTCTTCATGTTTATTTTTCTTTGTAAGCATCATTAATCAAAAAGTGAGCAAATTCTTCGCTGTTAATAGATACTTGTAAATTTCTTGAATTTTTTTTGTCTCCAGCAAAATGAAAGCAATTAATGTTGATAGCCTCTAGTGATGGATTGGGTTTTAAATAATTTTGTATTCCATAAACCATTGATTTTCCTGTTTTATCCTGTTTAGAGGGATACTTTGTTATATCTTTACTGTTAAAGTTAAAAATTTTTTCTAATGAAGATTGAATTTCATTTTTTAAATTATTACATTCTTCTAAAGTATTGTAAGGCTTGATACCTGATAGACCCACAATAGTAAATTTTTTATCATTTTTTTTAATATCAATATTTAAATATTCATATGTTTTTAACTCTATTAATTTTTCTCCAAGGTAAATTATGTATTTATCGTTTGGAAATTGCTGTTTTGATTTAGAAGCTTTAATTTTTTTTAGTGATGCGTAATCTAATAAGCTTTCACCAACGTATAAACCTTCTATCTGAAAGTCGGATATATCATTGGCTAAAGACTTTGAAAAAAATCCGAAAACAATAATTGTAATAATGATAAATCTTTTCATTTTTAAATTGATTTTGATTTTAATAGAGTGATATAGAAATCTCTTAATTTCTTCATTTCTTTTGAAGGATTTTTATTATATTGATTAATTTCTTTTAATAATTCATCTGGATCTGATCTACATATATTTTTTGGATCAATATATTGGGATGCGCTTAAGAGCCAAAACCTTTTTGCTTCATTCAAATTTTGATCAAGACCTGCCAATCCTCCGTAATAAAATAAACCAACATTATAGCTTGCTGTGGAACAACCTAGATCTGAAGCTTCTTTATTCCAACCTACAGCTTGATCGTTATCTTTAATAGCACCGTACTCACCTGTAAAATGAACCCAACCTACTGTGGTCATTGCGTTGACTTGATTTTGTGCAGCTGCTTTACTTAAATAATAAATAGCTTTGTCTGTATCTTGCGGAATACTATATTCGGGATAACCATCAAGATACATGTGTCCTAAATCATTTTGTGATATCACGTCTCCACTATCAGCTTTTTTTTTAAGCGTAGTATGGTAATCATCCGAATACACGCCTGAAGTACTACAAGCAAAAAATATTAAAAAAATTGCAATAAACTTTTTCAAATCACCTCTTTTTTTTTATTTTTTTATTTTTTTTTGGTAAAGAACTGCAGCAAGCCAATATTATTATAAGTATTACTGGAGAAATTAAAATACTTGGTACAATCCAATTCCAAGGATTTCTATTTTTTGATAATGCAAGCCTATACATCCCGTAATATAATCCGCCTACTATTAAAATTATAATAATCCATTCCATATTTTGCTCCTTTTATATAATTATTGCTGAAAATACTATTAATGCTACCAAAACTACAGCAGAAATATAAGAATAAAAAACTTCAATATTTTCTACCCTAGCTTTATCTATTGACTCAGTAATTTTTTTTAATTGTTCTCTTCTATGGTAATAAATAATACTAATCATAAAAATAACGGATATGAGAGGGAAAACACCCACGGCTCCATAGTAGTTGTAAGCACCGTGAAAAACTATTGGTAAGGATAAAGACAAAATTAACATCATCCTTCTTTTAAAAATACTTCTTTCTTCAAATAAATTCTGGCTTAATAACCATCCCATTAAAACTCCAAAACCCATATGCATAACTAAAGGAAAATATCTTATTTTGACCATTTGCATTGTCCATGCATTTTCCAAATTAGTGCTTGTTAAATAACCGATATTCTCTATTGCTGCATAACCAAGACCTATAGCTGCACCATAAACAATTGCATCCATTGGTTCATTTAGAGCTGATAACCTTACACAAAAGAATATCAATAAAGCAAATTTTATTCCCTCTTCTAAAAAAGCTGCTCTGAAAAAACTTTGAAATGCATTTTCTGCTGTAGGAAACTCTGCACCAGCTACTTTATAACCGCCATCAATATATTCATTGTAAGCATTAATATCTAAACCTAACAAAGGACCTAAGTGATGTTCTGCAAGCATAATAAATAATTGCAGAGGTAAAATTATTGATGCACCTAATAAAAATGATGAAAATAAAAATTTACCTGGTTCAGGAAATCTATCTGATTTCCAAACTAAAATTCCTAACAAAATAGGAGGTAGCACTGTTGAAATATAAAGAAATGATGGATCTGTAAACATTATTGAATATCTAGTTGTTTAACTATTTCGTAATTCTCAACGCCAATATAATTAAATAAATCTTCCCAAAGTTTAACTAGCGAACTTGATAGACCATCTCTAGTTTCATAATCATGATTTATATATAAAACTGTTACTTTTAAATTTTTTAGTGTTTCTTTTTTTGGCTTCCTGTCATCTATATAATTTTTAACTTTTTTATTTTTTATTAATTTAGCGAATGATTTACACTTATTAGGTTTTAAAATACTTAAATCAGTTTTACAATGATTATAAAATGAAAACCGTTTTGAATATTGCATTAAATCAGAGACAATGAACAATTCTCTTTCAGGGTAGTCTGAGGTAAAATCTACTTTTGCTTCTCTTAAAACATGAAAGAAATATTCAAATATTAAACTTTGTTTTCCTTCGGGAGCGTTTACACTTAAGAAATTTTTTTCAAATTTAGTAGTCAGCTCATTCCAGACTAAAAATGCTTCTTTTATTTTTTTGTATCCTTCACATTTTGAATTTGCTTCTTCTCCTTCAAATTTAGATTTATCGCCAGTTTTGAATCTACATTTTGAATAATTTATTATTTGTGATTGGGGCGGAGTATCGTCAATTTTCATGTAAGAGATTTTGTGATAAGGAGGAGTGTTTTTTATTAAAACATCTCCAAAAATTCTTCCCTGGATCCAATCGACTTGAGCTTGTTTTAAGGGAGATGTAAAATCGACCAAAAAAAACTTGTGACCTAGTTTTGAATTTAAAGGACAAAATTGATTAGGATCTTCAAAATCAATTATAATAGGATTCTTGCTATCCTCCCAACATTTAGGATAACCTTCGGGAAATTGAGCAAAAGACTTAACAGTAATTGAAAATAAAAGAATTATAGAAATAAATAATTTAACAATATTAAATTTCATATTTCTTTCTTATATCTTCAATTTTTAAATTAATTTCACTTTCATAAGTGTTAATTAAATTAATATGATCATTAGCAGCAGATTGTATTTTATTTTGATAACTTTCTATTTTTTTTTCAATTTCATCTTTGCTTAAATATAAAACTGTAATATCAGAAAATACTTCTTTAGGATCGCTTTTTCTTGGACTTAAATTATAATAACGAGTTTTCATTTTACCATTAGCATCTTTCCAATATTTTGGTACGTCATCTGTTCTGAAGTTTGCATTGATGGATCTATATTCGCCTAAAGCGTGGTCTATAGAGTCATCAATTTCATTAGCGAATCTTTTATAGCTTGAAAATGTATTCTCTAAAGATGTTATATTCGGTCTCCATTGTTTTCTTAAAATATTTGATAAAATTGAGTCTCTTTTTTCGCCGGTATCTTTTATCTCATTTTTAAATATTTGTTGAACTTCTGTGGCTAAATGTTCTCTTATTCTATTAATTTCTTTTTTATCCTCATTTCTTGTTTTGCCAATATTTCCAAATTCAGGGTATGTGTCCCCAAAAAAGTATCCATCGATTAAAGATGCTATCGCAAATCCAATTCCTAAAAAAATTAATACCATTGAAATAAAATTTAGATCAACAGTCCAAGGTAAAAGTTCATTTGCTGATTGGGCTCCTTGTTCTACGCTTGAAGTTTTTCCTCTCATTGCATCAAGTCTTGATACCTTACCTGTATCGTGAATTGATCTATATGCACCTAAAATCCAATTTAAATAAAATATAAATACTAAGTAAATGGTTAATCCTATTTTACCTATTACTCTTCTACTTTGCTTAATATGATTAAAGTTTTTCAGTGCAAAGAAACCAATCCCAAAAGAAACTAAAACATTGAGTGCAGCTATTGACGCAGACACGGCAAAACCTGCTTGATTACCTCCACCAAGCGCTGGACCAAGAATTCTACCGTTTGCTTGATACTCAATAATAAACATTATTAAAAGAAGTGAAAGACCAATTATTATATTCATTGTTGTTAACGACTTTGGCTCTCTATCTAATTTATTCTCCATTTTAAAATTTCTCACTTCTCTATCATGTGTATTGAATGAGTCTTTTAAACTAGATAATCTTCCCTCAGCACTTACTAATGTCTGTTGTATCCTCCCTTTAAAATCTTCTATATAAAAGTTTTGTTGTCCAAGCTTAGCAGTGCTATCAATAATTTTATCTTTAATTGAGTTTAAATAAGAGGCGGCTTTTGAAACTTGATCATTTCTTATTTCATCTGCGTTTACAATTGCTTCATTTTCACAGATAGAAAAATTTTCAGAATTTGATCTTGGAATATTGTTTTTGCCATCTGAAGTGGCATTTTCTTTTAGATTTATTTTATCTTCTAAAGCTTTAACTTTTATATTTTCAAAGTCGTAACTCATGTTATTTTTTTTAAAAAACCTCTTAATTGAATTTTTTAATTTCTTTAATTTCATAATAATTTTATCTTAATTTCAACCCTTTATTTTCTCTATTATTAGCATCTTGGAATGTATAGTGCATATAAGAAACAGTATTATTTACAAATTTAGATTTTATTTTCATGCAATATTTAAATCCTCTTCATTTTTTTTAATAATATCATCTATTTTTCTTCTTATGTTTGAATTTGTTCTATCTTGAATATAAGTACCACTTAACTTTAAAATGGGTGAACCTTGTTTTAAGTATCTAAAGCTATCAGATGAATTTAAAGAAATATTAACTAAAGATATTGTGTAAATCATAATTCCAAATTTTCCTAAAGAAATTATAAGTCTAATAGTTGAGTGTATAAATGATTTCATTTTTTAATTTTCTCTCCCCTTTTTTTAGATAAAGGGGAGATTAAATATTTAGCTATCACCTCCAGCATTCATTAAAGTTGCTCCTATAAAACCAAAGATCATTGGAGAAAATC